>JACPGR010000052.1 GCA_016182415.1 Candidatus Magasanikiibacteriota bacterium | reverse complement strand
TATCAAAGGTAGAACCGGTAGAAAACTTCTTCAAGAGTTTGAACACTTGAGAAAACGATACTATGGAGGACATCTCTGGACACGAGGGTTCTACAGTGCAACGAGTGGAAATATCACTGATGAGATGATTATCGACTATGTAAAGAATCAAGATCGTGATACAGAGGCAGACGACAACTTCGAAGTCACGAATTAACTTTAGCGCCATTCATGGCGAAGTCCGATTACTTAATTCTTTCGGCTTCAGCCGAAAGTTGTTTAAACTAAGCACTATGAAGCAATTCATCTTAGCTCTTTCATTTCTTGGAATCACATCTGGTTGTGTATTTTCTTCGCCAGAGTCTGAAAATATCACTCAACAAGAGGTCCTCATCAATAATTCCAAACCGGAAAGTATCACGATTCCGGAATCACTAATGTCTCCACTGAGTTTCGACACTTCTACACAAATAGAAAATAGCACCGAGTCGCAGGATGTTGTCGTTGATCTTGAAGTTGGGATTAGTGGCGGTATGGGATTATCACTGTTGCAGTATGCTCAAGAAAAAACCATACTACCTTTCTCGGCTTATTTGGATCAAGATGATTTGGATAAGGTGCTTGCTAACGGCGGTGGTTTACCCACGTGTTATGTGGGTACGCCGAAAGTCCGTATGTCGGCAAATATCACCTTAGTCCAAAAAACCGAAAAAAATTATTCGATTGAGCCCGATGAGAGTGGCGAGTCTGAAATGCGTACGTATTATGAGGCGCAGGTGAATGAAATATATGAGGTATTAATTCAGGCGGAGGGGTGTTAAAAATATATGGGCGAACAAGAATCAATTCAAGAATTAAACGAGCGGGAGATTTTAAAAGATGAAGCATGGCGTAATTTGTCTGCGTTTATTGCATATATAGAAAAAATTGAAAAAAAATTTGCGGTAGAGACTGAGGTACTCGATAAAAAAGAGGCGGAGTCTTTTTTGAAAGAATTAAAAAATATATATAAACAGATAGAACCTAAAATATTTACGAAAATTTTTCCTGAGTATGAAAAGTATATTGCCCATGATTTTTTGAGTGCCGCGACAAAAATTCAAGGAGGAATTGATTTGTTGTTAGGAGATATAGGAGATAAAGGAGATCATCGCATCAAAGAGGATCCTTTAAAAAAAGAAATTTTAGATACCCTACCTTATGCACAGAGGTATGCGTATCTTGTTGAATCTTTGTATGATCGTCAGCAGTTGATAGAAGAAAATAAAGAAATTAATAGGCGATTTTCTCTTGCAGAAATTATATCTTTCATAAATGGGGATATTGATCTATACAAAGGCTCATCGACAGTTGTCGTAGATAAGGAAAAGATCAAAGAATTTCCTGATATTACGGTGAAAGGTTCTCGAGGTTTATGTTATCTTGAGTTATACAATATGGTATTAAATCCCATCAAAAAGAAGAAAAGTTTAGGTGCCAGCTTGGTTAGTGTGTCATATCGTGTCGATGATACTAAATGTACAATTGTGATATACGATAATGGTAAAGGGATGAGTACAAAAGATTTTGAAAATGGTTTTCCTTTCAAACCCGGTGCAAGCACGACAAAATTAGAAGGTGGAAAAGGTTTTGGTCTGGGAGATGCCGACAAATTAGCGCTTGCCCAAGGTTGGAGACTTCTAGTTATTTCTAAAACTAAAGATAGTAAGCCTATACTGCGATATAGGGATCAAAACAATATTCATATCCAAGAATTTGATCATCCGCCTTTGAACGAGGAAACTTCAGGAACAATCTTTACACTTGAATTACCTACCGTAGCTTAACAAAAATTTTTATGACTACTGAACAACAAATTCAGCAACTTCTTACTCGAGGAGTAGAAAATATTTTTCCAAATACAGAGTTTTTAGAAAAAGAACTCAGATCTGGACGAAAGTTGACTCTCTATACCGGCTATGACCCAACAGCACCGACTCTTCATGTAGGCCATGGCATCACTATGCTCAAACTTCGTGATTTTCAGCAACTTGGTCACAAGATTATTTTTCTTATTGGTGATTTTACCGGCATGATTGGGGACCCCACAGACAAGACATCTGCTCGACAAAAATTAACTCGTGAACAAGTGGTAGAAAATTGTACATTGTATCAAGCGCAGGCTAAAATAATTTTGGATTTCGGCGGAGACAATCCGGTTGAGGTAAAGTATAATAGTGAGTGGCTCGCAAAAATGAGTTTTGGAGATGTGGTAGAGCTTGCGTCTCATTTTACGGTACAACGGATGATGGAACGTGATATGTTTCAAAAGCGTCTAGAAGAAGAAAAGCCTATTTACCTGCATGAATTTTTATATCCACTCATGCAAGGTTATGACTCAGTTGCGATGAATGTTGATGGGGAAGTCGGTGGTAATGATCAGACCTTCAACATGCTTGCCGGGCGTACGCTCATGAAAGATTTGAAACAAAAAGAAAAATTTGTTATTGCAGGAAAATTGTTGACAGACAATAGTGGAAAGAAAATGGGAAAAACGGAAGGAAATATGATTGCGTTTTCTGATACTCCAGAAGACATGTTTGGAAAAGTGATGCGATGGACAGACGGGATGATTGTGAGTGGTTTTGAATTGTGTACTAGAATTCCGATGGACGAAGTAAGGCAGATTGAATCTGAACTTGCGGGTGGACAAAATCCTCGTGATGCAAAATTACGTTTGGCTTTTGAAATTACTCGCATGTTTTTGGGTGAAGACGCTGCCAAGCAAGGTCAGTCTCATTTTGAAATCGTGATTCAAAGTAAAGATAAGCCTGACGAAATCCCCGAACTCAAACCAAGTGATCTAAAAATCATCACCGTACTTGTCGAAGCAGGATTTGTCTCAAGTAATTCTGAAGCACGGCAAAATATCGCAGGCGGTGGTGTTCGCGTGAATGATGAAAAAGTTGAAGATGTGAATTTTGAGCTGAAGGCGGGAGATGTGGTACAGAAAGGGAAGCGGTTTTTTGTTCGTATCATGTAACACATAACACCCTTCGATACCTCAGGGTAAACTTGTATCACATAGCACATAACAATAAAGCAATACAGCAATAAATCAATTATGAACAGTATTGAACAACAATTAGCTGAAGTTTTAAAATCAATCGGAGTCTCCGGTGAGATTCAATTTTCCAAACCCCCAAAACCGGAGATGGGTGATTTTGCATTTGCCTGTTTTGCGCTTGCAAAAGAGCAGGGGAAAGCTCCGAATCTTGTAGCCAGTGAATTGGTTGAAGAATTCAGAATTCAGAATTCAGAATTCAGAATTATTGAAAAAATTGAAGCGTTTGGGCCGTATGTGAATTTCTTTTTGAATGGATCTGAAGTTGCCAAAATTATTTTGGATGAGGCAAAAGATGAAACCTTTGGAACTCACGCAATTGGAAAAGGCAAAAAATATGTAATCGAGTTTGCCTGTCCAAATCCACTCAAAGCATTTCATCTCGGGCATCTCAAGAATTTGATTACCGGAGAAAGTGTCGTACGAGTTTTTGAAAATGCAGGATATGAAGTGGTACGGGTGAATTACCAAGGAGACGTCGGGATGCATGTGGCAAAAGCGCTGTGGGGAATTTTTGATTGGAAAGATCAGTTTGATACAATGCGAACCGCATCCTTGCATGAACGAGTTGAGTTTTTGGGTCGTGCCTATGCACATGGGGCGACACACTATGAAAAAGGAGAAGAGGCTCAAGCGGAAGTAGTTGTGTACAATGATAATATGTATGACCGAAACAATGATGAGGTAATTGCGTATTATGAAGAAGCACGGGGCTGGAGTCTTGCATATTTCGATGAAATTTATGCACGTCTCGGGAGTCATTTTGGCAAATTATATTTTGAATCCCAGATGTTTCGACGTGGAATTGAAATCGTGAATGCGGGGCTTGAAACAGGTATCTTTGTAAAAAGCGATGGCGCAATAATTTTTGAAGGTTCTAAACATGGCTTACATGATCGAGTTTTTATCAATAGTAAAGGATTTCCTACCTATGAAGCAAAAGAACTCGCGCTTGCCGAAGCGCATTTTACTGATTACAATCCGGACATGGTGATTCATGTGGTAGGAAAAGAGCAAACACAATATTTTGAAGTCTTGTTCAAAGCCCTTGAATTCATATTGCCCGAAAGCAGTGGAAAAGAATATCATCTTATCGGTGGATTTTTGCAACTCAAGGGGGATGAAAAAATGAGTTCACGAACCGGAAATATTGTGACTGGAGATCAGTTGATTGAAATGGTGCAACATAAGATTGCAGAAATTATGAATGAGTCGTTGAGAGGAAAACAGGTAGATGTTGAACAGGTGCTCGAAAAAGTAAGTATCGCCGCGCTCAAATATGGTATGCTCAAGGCAGATGTTTCTCAGGACGTCTCATTTGATTTACAAGAATCGGTGAGTGTCAATGGTGACAGTGGTCCGTATTTGCTCTACATCGTCGCGCGCATTACGAGTATTTTACGCAAGTCAAAACGTGAAGCGCCGTATATTGTTCCAGATCAGATCGCACCAGCAGAAAAAGAGTTGAGTTTACACATGTTCGAATTTCCTGAAATTACATGGTCAGCAGTTGAAAGCTACGATCCATCAAAAATTTCAAAATATTTGTTTGACCTCGCGCAAAGTTTCAATCGATTTTATGCGCTATGTCCGGTCTTGCAAGAAGACGCACAACTTCAAAATTTTCGACTGCATCTCATCGCATCAGTTTCACAGGTCATGACGCGAGGTTTGTATCTTCTGGGCATTGAAATTGTCGAAGAAATGTGATTTTTGGTGGATAAGATGCAGATTGAAATTTTATTACACGGATGATATACTTATGTTACACGAATATTATAGATATTTTAACGAATATTAAACGAATATTTGTAAAAATATTTGGTATAATATTTTAAAAATAATTAATAATCTCTAACTCTATGTCTATGTTTGCCTCAACTGATGAATTTAATCCAGCACAATCACACAGCTCTGTCCCCGACGAAGTCGAGACCATAGTTGGTCCGTCAGTGGTGGTCGAGGGTGATTTTGCGTCTGATGGAAATATCTTGGTCAAAGGAACCGTGTCTGGAAATGTTAAAACCGGCAGGCTTTTAACCGTCGAATCCGGTGCAAAAATTCTTGCAAATGTAAAAGCAGGTGAAGCGGTCATATCAGGAGAAGTAAAAGGAAATATGCGCATTGATAATCGTTTGGAATTGACCCAGACCGCACGCGTGGCAGGCGATATTTTTTGTGATACCCTTGTAATTGCGGCTGGTGCTTTGCTTCAGGGTAAAGTTACGATGCAGGGTCTAGATATTGAGAATAGTAAAAATGGTAAAAAATTGGGAACAAAAAGATTCAAATCAGTGCTTGGCGGAGAGGAAACCGTAGAGGAGACCGGAAGCTAATTTGTGAGTATCATACGACGCTATGTATGTCTATCTCTATGACAATTTTTTGAAGCACAGACGATATGAGTCTGTTATTAAAGCAATAGAAACACGATTGACAGAGTATGGAATTGCAGGTAAGATTATCCGACTCCAACATTATTCGAGTGCTGAGATGCTTATCGAAGATGAGATCCGAAAAGGGGTCAAAACTATCGTCATTGTAGGCAATGATACTACCATCGGACATGTCTTATCTCGCAGTGCATCGTTTGATGCAGCCTTTGGCTTTTTGCCGGTCGGTCCGCAAAATGAGATAGCTCAAGTTTTGGGAATTCCGGTCGGAGTGGAAGCCTGTGATGTCCTTGCCAAACGACGCAAATTACGTTTGGATGTCGGATGGTTCAACAATCGATATTTTGTATCTCAGCTCCATATTCCACCGAGTAACATTAGTATTATATATGATGAGAGTTTTAAGGTCTCAAGCAAGAGCGGTAACATGGAACTCGTCGTATGTAATTTGAAACCCTTTGTATGGAGTGGAAAAAATACAGAATATATCGTGCATCCGCAAGATGGCAAGCTTGAAGCATTTTTGCGTCCGGTATATGAAAGCAAAATTTTGCGCCGGCATCAGTTTGAAATTCCGAGTATTTTTCCATTTGAAGAAATGGTTGTGAGCAGTAAAACGCCGTTTCCGGTCGAGACCGACTGCAAAGTTTCCAAAGAAATAAAAGTTACCATTAAGCTTGCCAAAAATCGGATTAGTATGATTGTAGGGAAAGAACGAAAATTTTAAATAAACACGGATATACGAATGATGCGAATTTACAGATATGCGAATGTATAAATTCGAATTCGAATATTTGTAAATTCGCATCATTCGTATATCCGTGTATAGCGCTCAGGTGGCGAAATGGTAGACGCACTACCTTGAGGTGGTAGCGGGGTTCGCCCCATGGAAGTTCGACTCTTCTCCTGAGCACAATGGGATGTTTTAAAAAATGGTTTCATATTCAATTATTATAAATTTAATATTTTGATATGACAAATGAACGTGGAAGGGTGACTCCTCCCGAGGCCGTGACAGCAACAGAGGTTGTAGAAGACAAATATGAGAAAACCCCCTGTTTGGTGTTAACAGCTTATGTAAAAGAGGAGAGAGATCTGGATGGTAAAGTTGTTTTGGTTGTTGACAAAAGTGTGGATAGTGATATTGATTCAATCGAGATTCCACCTGATAAATTAGTTGATGAAGATGGCGCTCAAATACATTTTGGAGTGGATGTCGAGATTTTATTTTTTAAATATAAAGAAAATCCTAATAATCCTCCTCGAATTGTCTTTCGCGTTATAAACACAGAACCGATATTACGGTCTGAAGATCCATTAAGAACACCATTTGAGGATGAAGATCCTTGGCAATAATAAGCGAATGGTTTGTTGATTTAATTTGACATTTTACATACATAGAGATATAGTATATCCATATGAAATCATACACATATTTGAATAATTCAAATAATAATTACATCCGCACCATCGGGTAATGTTTGTGTATTTCAAAAAAAGTCACTTACAAAACCCGCATGTCGCGGGTTTTATTTATTCCCCTGTAGTTCAATGGTAGAACACCTCGCTGTTAACGAGGATGTTGAAGGTTCGAGTCCTCCCGGGGGAGCATTTTTTGCGAAAGCTGTTCCAGCCAGCCTTCGTCTTGAGCTCACTTCGACTTTGATGAGCTCAGCCGCGAATCGTGGTGACTCAGTTTTCCTGACTTCGCCACGGGGACACCTAAAACACTATTTTTTCTTGACTATTTTATACAAAATTAGCTATTTATTGCTTTATTTTAAAGACCCTCTCGTGGGATGAAATCCCCAGCCTTCAGGCTGGTCTTTCAAGTCCATACATCTTGTGATAGTATAGACCGTATATGAAATACGAACGAAAAAGCTCACATACCATATACGATCACAAATATCACCTTTG
>JACPGR010000053.1 GCA_016182415.1 Candidatus Magasanikiibacteriota bacterium | reverse complement strand
GGAGACACGTGAAGGTGTGTTTCCCCTCTCTTTTGTAAGAGAGGGGCGAGGGGAGAGTTGCGTTCACCAGCGGATGTGAGTAGATTAAAAAAGATTTCAAAATTTGAGATTATTTAGGAATTATTAAAGCAAGTTAGTATAGTAAATATTATTTTAGATTGAGACAAGACGGTGAGGATTCTTTTGTTATTTTATCTCAACTCAGATTGGTTAGTAACAAAAGACTATTAAGAAAGATGCGAATGATAGAGGTTGATGAGTTTACTGAAATAAAAAAAGAAATTACAACATTTCTTATATAAAATCGACCCCATAGTCCTTACGGAGTATGGGGTCTCGGAGGCCTAAGCCGTTTGTATTTACACTATAACATATTACAGAACTTATGTCAATCCTCATCACCCCACAAACCCAAGTTCTCGTCCAAGGCATCACCGGCAAAGAAGGACAAAAAGCAACCCAAGCAATGCTAGAATATGGTACGAATGTTGTGTGCGGGGTACGTCCCGGCAAAGCAGGTGAGCTCGTCGAAGGCAAGCCGGTTTTTGATACCGTAAAAGATGCGGTCGAACAATTTCCTGATATTACCACAAGCGTAATTTATGTTCCCCCCTTTGCCGCAAAAATGGCGATTATAGAAGCAATCGACGCAGGTATTCCACAAATCAATACCATAGTCGAGCGAATCCCAATAAAAGACACGGCTTATTGCCTCGCAATGGCAACAGAAAAAAATATCCAAATCATCGGCCCAAGTTCACTTGGGTATATTTCGCCAGGCATTGGGCGCATCGGAGTTGTCGGTGGGCCAAAAGAACAAGCCGATGAGATATTTACTCCGGGTTCCATTGGTATTATCTCACGCTCCGGTGGTATGACAAACGAAGTATCATGGCAAGTCCGAAAAGCAGGTATGGGACAAAGTACTTCGGTGCATGTGGGCGGAGATTTACTCATGGGTACGACGTATGCTGATTTACTCAAATTGTTTGAAACAGATGAGCAGACAAACGCAGTGATCGTTTTTGGAGAACATGGCGGGTCTTATGAATTTGAAATTGTCGAACTCATCAAACATGGTGGATTCACCAAGCCGATTGCCATATACGTCGGTGGTAAATTTGCCAATTTGTTGCCTGAGGGCATGAATATCGGTCACGCGGGAGCCATCGTCGCTCGTGGGCAGAGTGCTGAGGAAAAAGAATCGGACTTGAGAAAGGTGGGTGTGATGATTGCAGAGAATTATGAAGAATTAGCAGAATTAGTTAAGCTGTTTGCATAATATTGACATTGTATATACATTGTGATATAATATGGTTATCTGGGATCCGCAGAAAAATAAAAAACTCAAAAGAGAACGGGGAGTTTCTTTTGAGGAGGTTGAGACTATTATTTTAGCTCGAGATTTTTTGGCAACAGAAAAAAATCCTACACGATTAGATCAGCGTATTTTTATTGTACGTCTATATGGGTATGTGCATGTGGTTCCATATGTGCGAGATGAAAAAAGAAATATCATTCTTAAAACAATATATCCTAGTAGAAAATTTCACAAATTATATTCGTAATATAAATTTATACTATGAAATACCCAAAAAATATAAAACTTACCAGAGAAGAACAACAAATTGAAGATGAAATTGAAAAATTCGTTCCTCTTTCAGTTACGGAAAGTGAGGAGCTTATGGAGGCGATCGAACGATCAAAGAAATCATCAAATATCAGTCTTAGATTAAGTACAGATGATTTGATTCGTATAAAAAATTTGGCACAAAAAGAAGGGTTGCCCTATCAAACATTGATAGGGAGTGTTTTGCATAAATATTCGACCAATCAATTTGTTGAAGAGCAGGTAATCAAAAAAGTTGTTGAAAAACTTCGTAAATAAAAAAATATGAAAATAAAAACCTCCATCACCAAAATCCAAAACGACAAAGAAATTATTCGCGGTCATGAACTGGAAAATTTAATTCAAGAAAAAAGTTTTGTTGAAGTTATTTATTTACTTTTCAAAGGAAATCTTCCGACTGAAAAAGAAACCAAGATGCTCAATGCGATGCTTGTTGCATCGATAGATCATGGTCCAGGAGTTGCGTCCGCACTCAATGCACGAATTAGCGCCTCAGCTCAAAATAGTACCCATAGCGCGCTTGCATCCGGAATCTTGGGCTTTGGTCCACGTCATGGTATTGCAGGGCAGGGGATGATGGAATTTTTGTATTCGCATGTTGATGAGACTGATATTGCAGGGTTAGTATCGAAATTGAAAGAATTGAAAGTTCGTGTGCCTGGTTTTGGACATAAAGTTTTTACGGACGCAGATCCTCGTGCCGAGGCATTGTTTAAACTGGCAAAAAACTTGGAAATTTTTGGCAAATATTCTAAATTTGCACATCAATTCAAGAATGAAATCAATGCACAATCTTCTCGTCCATTGCCCATAAATATCGATGGTGCCATGGGTGCGATTTTGTGCGATATGGGATTTGACGCACGATTGGGACAAACTTTTTTCTTGATTGGGAGAACTCCGGGGTTGCTTGCACATATTTATGAAGAACAAACGCAAGATGAGGGGATTAGGCGATTGGATGAAAGTGAAATAGAGTTTGTAAACGTAACAGCAGATTAAACGGATTAAACGAATTTTAACAGATTATGATTGATGTGCAAGTGTATAATAAAATTACTTACGCAGTAATTGGTTCAGCAATGGAAGTGCATACACAACTCGGGTGTGGTTTTTTAGAACACGTATATCATCAATCAATGATTGAAGAATTAAAAATTCGATTAATTCGTTTAATCCGTTTAATCTGCTGACCTAATCACCAACCACCAGTCACCATTCACTATGCTCGAACAAACCCTCGACCTCCACATCCACTCAAAATACTCTCGAGCTTGCTCCAAAAGTTTGGAATTACCAAATATCGCACGAGCTTGTGAAATTCGTGGAATAGATATTGTCGCGACCGGGGATTTTACGCACCCGAAGTGGTTTGAACATATGAGCGAAGAGTTGTGTGAGTTTTCAGAGGGAGTATATATCTTAAAAGATAAGAAGCTGGAAGCTGGAAGCTTGATGCGAGATCGAGTACAAATCAAATTTATTTTAGGAACAGAAATCGCGTGTATCAAAAAGCATAAAGACAAGACACGACGAATTCATGTGTTAGTTTTTGCACCAAATTTGAAAGTTGCAGAGAAATTTAATACAACGTTAGCTGAGAGAGGCTTCAATCTCCGAGCAGATGGGCGACCAATTTTGGGGATGACTCCGCAAGATTTATTACGTCTCATGCTTGAAATTGACGAACGCATGGTCATGATTCCGGCGCATGCCTGGACACCATGGTTTGGGATATTTGGGTCAAAAGGTGGGTATGATACGCTTAAAGAAGCATTCGATGATCTTACACCACATGTTCGGGCAATTGAGACAGGCTTGTCGTCAGACCCGCTCATGAATTGGCAATTGTCTATGCTTGACAATATCACCTTAATCTCAAATTCAGACGCGCATAGCCCACAAAAATTGGGCAGAGAGGCGAATGTACTCCAGTTTAATGCGGAATCAGAAATTACCTATGACGAAATTATGCGGATTATTCAAACAGGTGATAAGAAAAAATTTTTGTACACCATAGAATTTTATCCGGAAGAAGGAAAGTATCATTATGATGGCCACCGGGATTGTAAATTTGTCTGCGCACCGGAAGAAACAAAAAAATTGAAAGGAATTTGTCCGAAGTGTAAACGGCAATTGGTTATTGGTGTGCAAAATCGTGTGGAAGAATTGGCTGATCGAACAGTTTTCGAAGCTCAAAAAATTCGAGATACAAAAATTCCCTTCAAAAGTTTAGTTCCGCTTCCTGAAATTTTGACAGATGTATTTGAATGTGGAGTGAGTACCAAACGAGTTGTTACAGAATATAATAATTTAATTACAAAATTTGGTACTGAGTTTTTTATACTATTGCATGCGGATTTGGACAAGATACGTATGGTAAGTTCTGATCTGGTTGCTGAGGCAATTAGCAGAGTTAGGCAAGGAAAAATTTTTGTGCGACCTGGCTATGATGGAGAGTTTGGTGTGGTCAAAATTTTTTCAGACGAAGATCGAATTGTCACAAAACCAGTGCAAGTGAGTATTGATTTGGATTAGAGTTTATTTCACATATAAAAAACATCCCGACCTGCGGGATGTTTTTGAAACTATAGGAAAACCTATTATTTCTTAGTTTTTTTTCTCTTAGCTACTGGACGTTTTGCTTTTTTAGAAGCTGTCTTTTTCTTAGCTTTTGCCATAAATATCACCGCCTTCTTAAATTGGATTTTGAAATATTTGATCGTTTGATGTAACCATGGTATACACCAGTTGGTATATCAAATATTTTTTGTTAGAAGTTTTTACACGACAAGCATGGGTGTAAAATTTTTTATTCAGTCGACCTTTAAGAATAGTATAATTCGTTTTTTGTTTTTTTGAAATAGTTTTTTGCAGTACCTGTGTATAACTTTTTATTTTTATTTTTTTATATCGCGTGATGCAGTGTAGAAATATCAGTAAATAATTTTTCGAGATCATGAATTGTTTTTTTCATCCATGCTTCTCCAAAATATTTGACATGCCACAGATACATTTCTTCTTCTCTTACCCATTCAATAAGACGCCGAATCATTTCTTTCAAATATTTTTGTGCTTCTTTTGTTTTGGTGTAAATTATTTTTGTATTGAGGCTTATCCAGATAAGAGAACGAAATAGATATTCATTTCTGGTTGAAAGCATGGAAAAAAAACGCATGAATTCAATTCGTCCGATATTGAGTAAGTCGAGATTGTCAGAATCCGTCAAAATATTAAGCAAAATTCGATTCCGCCTGCCAAGCAATACTTTTCCTAATATCGTTCCAATACCATAGCTATGGCACATGACTAATCTGATGGCGTTTAGTGTAGTACGATTCAAATTTCGAAATTTGATTGCATAAAAAAATAGCGCAAATGCTGAAATGATGTCATCAAAAAAGATCATCCAGAGTGATGGTTTTTTTATCACTGCGCGCCCCACATCATGCCACCACGCGGCGAGTTCTAGAATTTGTGATTCTCGAGTGCTACATTTCATGTCTGCTGAAATTTTTCTAGAATTTTCTACCACTCGCTCCACATGCCCTAGATCGTGCATTGGGTCAATTGAATCACGCATATATTCTTGCGCTTTCGTGATGAGTTGTGTGAGTGTTGAAAACATAGATGGTATAGTAGGCCAATCCCGATTGAATTGGGAGTCCCACAAAACTTTTCGGCGGGAATATTCTTTAATTCCTTTGAATTACGAAACTCATATATATCTGTTTTAAATTTGGGGCAGTAAAAATCTACAATATATGAACCAATACCCTATTGTCGCCTGAACTTATAGCCGTGTGCTCGGTTTCTAAGTGCTTGCCACAGCATGTATTCTTCTTTAGGCATTGTTTTTCGTAAGTGTCTTCGTCTGTTGGTATAGTTACTTTTATTGAATAATTCTGTCATAGCCCTTCTTTTGCTAAGTTATGAAGGTGGAAATACACTCGACGCTTGACTTCATCCTGTCCTTCTCCTTGCGAAGGAGAAGGGACGCATTAAGATAAGTTTCAATAATTCAACATGAATTATTCTTCCATACTTTATCATGAGATATAAATTGTGCATTTTCTATATCTCTTTTTGAATAAAATTGCTTAGACCTTCTTTTCGCAGTAAATCCGTTTTTTGTAGATTCAAAATCCTCGCCAAAAGCGTCAATGTCTTTTTGAGTAAGTTTTATATTTGGTTCAAGCGATACATTAGCCTGTCCATTTTCATTATCAAAAATCGCCAGCCCGCTTGTTCAAGCAGTTTATTTGCCAAATCAAAATGAGGTCAACCCCGCCACCTGCCTGAATACTTGGAAAGCAGGTGGCGGGGTTGACTTCCTTAGCTCTGTTCGAAAAAGGTGCACCCAGATGGACTTGAACCACCCGACCCCAACGTTATATCCCGATTGTATTAGGACTAACCACTGAGCCTATGGTTTTGAAATTAAAATTGTTCTTGTAGGCCAAGGTGGACTTGAACCACCGACCCCAACGTTATAAGCGTTGTGCTCTTACCAACTGAGCTATTGGCCCTTTAAACACAATAGAGTATATCAGAGTCAATTCATTTTTTCAAGTATAGTATTTTGAGTTGTCGCTCCCAAGTGATAATGTCCTACTATTCCCGAATAGAAATGTCCGAGTTCCTTAAAAAGGGGTATACTGTGCGATTACTCATTAATTGCACAGGACTATGACACATATCACTATGTCGGCAAAAGAAATTGACCGT
>JACPGR010000005.1:11493-24135 GCA_016182415.1 Candidatus Magasanikiibacteriota bacterium | reverse complement strand
ACTTAAAGTTGCGACCGGTTTGGTCGTGTCTTGGATTGGTGCAGGCGCACTTATTGTATTCCACTCTACCTTATACATCGTATTTGATACACAAGTCAAATTATAATTCCTCAAGCCGTGACCCGCGTCTCGAATACCATTGGTAAGTGTATAGGTACTTCCAAATCGAGTAATACTCACCACATTACTGACTTGTACACAATTATCCACTGGTACGGTATTACTACCTTCCCATGCCTGAACACTTCCCACTCCCAGAAACACTCCACATGAGATAATAAGTCCCAAAAACAATGCTTTTTTCATATAAAAAGGTTACTAAAATTTATATAGTGAACTTAACATAATTAAAGACGTATCAACCGTAGGTACTCTAGACAAGTATCGCACGATTTGATATTATTATAGTCGATAAAATTAGATAGGTATCAAAAAATATGATAAAACTTTTTTTAAAAATACTCCAAACTCAGAAAAATATCATCTCTAAAAAGAGTATTGATGCAGAAAAAACTGAAATTGTAGTTCTCGGACAAAAAATAAAAAAACAGATACAACGATTATTTCAGGGTTCGCTTGCCATTCGACAAGTGGATGCTGGATCTGACAATGCCTGCGAACAAGAGCTTGTCGCCCTTTCAAACGCTTTTTATGATATCGAACGTTTTGGTATTCATTTTGTTGCCTCCCCCAAACACGCGGATATGCTCATGGTTACCGGTCCAGTAACGCGCAATATGGCTGTGGCGCTCCGCCGAGCTTATGAAGCGACTCCCGAACCAAAAATAATTGTCGCAGTAGGTGATGATGCCATAGATGGCGGAATCTTCAAAGAATCATATGCTGTGTGCGGCGGAGTAGACAAGGTCATACCGGTTCACTATGGCATTCCAGGAGATCCTCCATCGCCAAAAACGATCCTGACTCATCTGCTTCATATTCTTGAAATACATTAAGGTATATGTTAGACATCTTGCAATCTGAAATTGGATTTGCCGTATTACTTTCGCTCTATGGGATAGGAGCTTTCGGATCCTTATTTTTTAAAAAAAATGACTCATCCGCTAATTTATGGCAGAATTTTTTTTCGATCCTCGCTTCTCTGTATGGTATCATTTTTTCAATCACAGTATTTGTTTTCACGCGAGATATATCTTTTACAATGCATTCACCGATTTTTCCTCTTGTTTCTCTCTCAGTTCACATTGACAAATTATCCGCTTTTTTCATTTTTATTATATCGTTTATCTCCCTTTTTTGCTCAATATACGGCATTGGCTATATCAAACATTTTTATACAAAATATTCTATCAGTACCTTGGGGTTTTGGTATATGATGTTCATCGCCTGCATGCTGTTGGTTGTATCTGCTTCACGTGGTATATGATCGAAATGATGAAGCAAATATCAAGGCAGGCTTCCTCTATCTCGTCATGACACATATCGGTACGGCGTGTATCATAGTAGCCTTTTTACTCATATATAATTTTAGCCATTCTTTTGAATTTGAAACAATGAGACTAAGTATAAGTGCCATTCCGAGCTTTGTCAAAAATATCATTTTTATCTTGGTTCTTATCGGTTTTGGCACAAAAGCCGGCATTATTCCTTTTCATATTTGGTTGCCAAGCGCACACCCTGCTGCCCCTTCCCATGTCTCTGCGCTTATGTCCGGTGTCATGATCAAGACCGGTATCTATATGATGATACGAATTTTTTTTGATATGTTTGGATCAATTCCCCTGTGGTGGGGAATTGCAGTTCTCGGTATCGGTTCAGTATCAGCTCTCCTTGGGGTGCTGTATGCCCTTACGGAACATGATATCAAAAGACTCTTGGCGTATCATAGCATTGAAAATATCGGAATTATTTTGCTTGGTTTAGGAAGTTCATTGATTTTTTACTCATTAGGAAATACAACACTGGCTCTGTTGGGACTTGGCGCGGCTCTCTATCACACCTTGAATCACGCCACCTTCAAATCGCTCTTATTTTTGAGCGCCGGATCAGTCATCAATCAAACACATACACGCAATATGGAGGAATACGGTGGCTTACTCAAGTATATGCCCCGAACCGCATTTTTCTTTCTTATTGGTTCTATGGCGATTAGTGCCTTGCCGCCATTCAATGGTTTTTTTAGCGAATGGTTGACTTTTCAAGCGCTTATGCAAGGAATGTCATCACCTGATGTATTGATAAAATCAATGTTTGTATTGGCCATTGGCGCCTTGTCCTTAACTGGCGGTCTTGCCTTGGCGTGTTTTGTAAAAGCTTTTGGCGCGACATTTCTTGCACGTCCTAGAAGTCTCGAGCTTGCTCATGCAAAAGATTCCGCGTTCCCGCTTTCTCTCGCAATGGGATCCTTGGCACTATGTTGTCTACTCTTTGGAATTTTTTCAGGATACTTAGGATCCATATTTATTACACTAGGAGAGAGTCTTCACCTATTTTCAGATGTCTCCCCCATTATAAATTCATCTCCTGATCATACCCTTACTGCACCCAATGGTTTTGGCTCTGTCTCTGCCCCTGTATTTTTTATCTTCTTTGTGCTCGTAATTTTTCTTGTGATGATCATAACCAAATTTGGTATATATAGAAATCAAAAAATTAAAAACGGCAGTACCTGGGATTGCGGTACTGATCTTACCCCACGGATGGAAATTAGCGCCACCGGATTTGCTCGATCGATTATCCGTATCTTTTCAGGTGTATTACGTCCAAGCATTCAACGTGAAATAGAATATCGAGATTCAGAAAGCAGATATTTATCAAAAAAAATGACCGTTAATTTGAAAATGAATGATATATACCAAACCTATTTGTATGAACCGCTTAAAAAAATACTAGTAAGTATATCTATCCGTACCAAAATGATCCAAAGCGGAAACCTTAATATGTATGTCTTGTACATCTTAATCGCGGTAACAACAGCTCTATTTTTATTGAAATAAATATGATAACTTTTGCGTGGATACTTCAACTTATTTTTGTACCGATGCTGTCTCCTCTGTGTATCGGCATCATCAGAAAAATAAAAGCTATACTTCAAAATCGGCAAGGAGCTCCAATCGTTCAACCATACACAGATATATGGAAACTCCTCCATAAAGATGAAGTTGTAAGCTCGGACGCATCATGGATTTTCCGATATGCTCCATTTGTGGTATTTGGAGTTACTATCCTTGTCGGCGCAAGTATACCGCTTTTTGCTTCTTTTTTACAAAATACTCTTACAAGTGATCTGTTGCTCATCGTATATAGTCTTGCCCTGGGGACCTTTTTTTTGGCTCTTGCCGGTATGGATACAGGCAGTGCCTTTGGTGGATTTGCTTCGAGCCGTGAGATGACGGTGTCTGCATTGGCAGAGGGAGGATTTATCCTTGCGCTCCTTACAATTTCGCTTATTGCGGGTACAACAAATCTTTTTGCCATTTCAAACGCAGAAATTCTGCATACTGGTAAATTATTTTTACCAGTAGTATTGGCTTTTACAGGTTTTTGTATTGTGTTACTTGCGGAAACGGGTAGATTTCCTTTTGATAATCCTGCGACTCATTTGGAATTGACGATGATTCATGAGGCTATGATTTTGGAGTATTCCGGTAAACGACTGGCGCTCATGGAATGGGCAGCAGCCAATAAATTTTTAATTTTTGCCGCTTTGGGAGCAAATTTATTTTTCCCTTACGGTATTGGGGAGCATCCCACAATAGAGGCTATCACCGTCGGCATTGTCGCACTTATGTTAAAAACATTGGGTTTCTGTCTTGGTATCGGAATTATTGAATCAAGTATGGCAAAATTCAGATTTTTCCGATTGCCCGATTTATTAATAACTTCCGTTATTTTAAGCGCGGTCGCAATCGGTCTTATTCAAATACTATGAGCATATTTGCAATACAATTTTTAGCGGGGATACTGTTTTTATCGACTATCTTTTTGCATCTCACCAAAAAAAATTTTGGAGCCGTAACGGCCTATAGTGTACAATCTTTCGCTATTACACTACTCTTACTCAATTCTTTTTTTGAAACAAAAAGTTTTCATTTGCTTCTGGTGGTTTTAGTAACGCTGCTCATAAAAGTTATTTTCGCGCCAACATTTTTTACCAAACTCATCAAAAAATATCAATTAACTTTTTCAATAAGCACTCAGTTAAATACCCCGCTTACCCTGCTTACGATTGTAGCCTTTAGCGCTATGGCTCATTCCACTATGTTGTCCCCGCTCACCGCGATAATTCCAGAACATGAGACGCTACTGTCCCTTGCGCTTTCGGCAATTTTTCTCTCTTTCTTTTTGATTGTCAATCATAAAGGAGCGCTTTCACAGATTATCGGCGTTCTTTCACTTGAAAATAGTATTGTCGCTTTTGCGATATATGCGGGTCTTGAACAGTCGCCGATGCTCGAGCTTGGCATTATATTTGATATTTTAATTTGGTCGGTGATAGCCACCGTTTTTGTATCAATGATATATCGACACTTTGGGTCGATCGACACGAGTGTCATGAAACATCTAACCGATTAAATCGTATGGAATTACTCATCATCATGGTATCGTTATTTTTTGCGGCCATAGTCTCAATATGGATAAAAAAAGGCCATCAGATACTTGAATGGATCTCGGGTCTCGCGTCAATAATGATGCTTTTCGCATCAGCCCTCATCGCCCGCAAGGTTGTGATTTTTGGGGATTATTCCCCATTCGCGCTTTTTTCCATTGACGCCTTAGGAGCCATTTTGTTACTGATTATCTCCGTTGTCGGGTTTACGGTACTTATATACTCTATACCATATTTGAGAAAAGAAACCGCTAAAAATATCATTGGATTTACTCGGGTAAAAGAATATTTTATCTTACTCAATCTTTTTTTGATGGCGATGGTTCTTGCGGTGACGACGAGTAGCCCTATTTTTGCGTGGATTTCCATTGAAGCCACCACACTTTCCACCGCTTTTCTGATTAGTTTTTACAATAAACCCTCCGCAATGGAAGCTGCATGGAAATATCTTATAATTAATTCGGTCGGATTATTGTTAGGTTTTTTTGGAACATTACTTTATTTTACTTCAGTATCATCTGCCGATGGAACTGGCTTGACAACCTGGCAGAGTTTATTAGAAAACGCTGCTACGATTGATCCGCTCATTGCTAAAATCGCTTTTATTTTTGTACTCATTGGGTATGGAACAAAAGTAGGACTTGCACCTATGCATACATGGCTGCCTGATGCACACAGCAAAGCGCCTGTTCCGATTAGCGCTCTTCTGTCGGGAATATTACTCAATGTTGCGATGAGTGTTATTTTGAGATTCAAAGTCATTACAGATAGTATTGACTACTCTTTTTCTCAAAATTTATTGATTATTTTTGGTTTTCTCTCTATCTTTATCGCTTCTTTTATTATCTTTACCCAGAAAAATTACAAACGATTACTCGCATATTCAAGTATTGAAAACATGGGAATTATGGCATTGGGTTTTGGTTTTGGCGGTCCGGGTATTTTTGTTGCCATTCTCCATATGATATATCATTCTCTGATAAAATCTTCTCTTTTTCTATCAGCAGGAAATATATTTCTAAAATATAACTCGACTAAAATAGCTAATGTGAGAGGAACAATCAGCGCCTTGCCAATAACTAGTGTAATTTTTTTAACCGGTTTTTTTGCGATTACCGGAGCACCACCTTTTGGGATATTTCTTACAAAATTATCCATTTTTTCTGCGGGTATCAAACTGCATTCTGCAATAACGATAATCACTATCTTCTTAACAGCCATTTTATTTGTTGGATTTTTTAAACACGCATCTCGTATGATTTTTGGTGAAAAACCGAACGAAATAACACAAGAAAAAGAAAATATCTGGCTTATTTTTCCACCACTCATACTTCTCGCACTTGCCTTGTATTTGAGTTTTTATCCACCGCCATTTTTACATACCTTAATTACGAATGCGGCATTAGGATATTAACGCCTCAATAACTACTCACCCCCACGTCTTGTAAACGCAACTCAATCTTCAGCTGTTAAGACAAACTCTAAGTTTTAAAAACGTATGGATGCAAAAAAAATAGCACAATATATTTCCTCGCAAAAAAAAGCAAAAAATTTTGATACTGCCACAGTCTTTCAAGTCTTAGCTTCTGAAATCAAAGAGATCACAAGTGATTTACGTGACAACAAACATTTGCAATTGAAATTGATTACTGCGACCGATGAACGAGAAGAAAATGGGTGTTTTAAACTATGGTATATCTTTGCCGCGCCGACAGAGCATGTGTTTATTGTACCATATATAGAACTCAAAAATACCGAAGAATTTCCATCGCTCATGTCTAGTATAGAGGAAGCAGG
The DNA here is from genome assembly GCA_016182415.1 of Candidatus Magasanikiibacteriota bacterium. GTDB lineage: Bacteria > Patescibacteriota > Patescibacteriia > Magasanikbacterales > UBA922 > JACPGR01. The sequence goes on along the minus strand of JACPGR010000005.1, from coordinate 17,768 downwards.
AAATTATGAGCGAAAGATACAGACATTTTTTGGATTAACTCCAATCGGACACTTTGATAATCGACCTCTTATTCTTCATGAAAATTGGCCCTCGGATCTCTATCCGCTTAGAAAAGATTTTAATTGGAACACGAAACCTGAGGAATCGCAGGGCACCTATCCATTCCAAAAAGTTGACGGTGAGGGCATATATGAAATACCAGTCGGTCCAATTCATGCGGGGATTATTGAGCCGGGTCATTTTCGATTTAGTGTTGTGGGGGAAGAAATTATGCTACTCGAAGCACGTCTCGGTTTCGTACATAAGGGCGTCGAAAAAATATTTGAAACAGTGTCGCCTCATGAGATGATAAAACTCTCAGAAAAAATTTCAGGAGACAGTTCATATAGCCATTCTCTCGCTTTCTCGAATGCGCTTGAACAATTGTCGGATACTGTAGTGCCAAAACGAGCGGATCATCTGCGGGTCATCTACGCGGAGCTTGAACGATTGGCCAATCATTTCGGGGATATTGGAGCAATTATGCTCGACACCGGGTTTAGTTTCGGCGGATCACATGGCGCACGATTGCGTGAAATTATTATACGCATGGAAGAAAGACTTACAGGAAGCAGATTTTTACGTGGGGTCAATATATGCGGCGGAGTTACAAAAGATATCAGTTCTGAAGAAAAAAATAACTTAATTACTGATTTTGCAATAATAACTAAGGATTTTTCTGAACTTATTGAAATAGCTCAAGATAGCGCTTCGCTCTTGAATCGTCTCAAAGGGACTGGCGTTTTACCATATACCATTGCCCAAAAACAGGGCGCAACTGGCGTCGCGGCTAAGGCGGTCGGCATCGCGCACGACGCGCGTGTCGATTTTCCCTATGCAGCGTATGGCGCTTTGCATTTTGATACCGTAGAGACTGAACAAAGCGGGGATGTCTATGCGCGATTTTGTGTTCGCATCAAAGAAGTCTACGCATCAATAAATCTTATTACTAAGGCATTAACAGCACTTCCAAGCGGTCCTATCTGTGCGAATACAAAGCCCATATTCAAAAAAAATGCCATTGCGATAACACTAGTCGAGGGATGGAGAGGAGATATACTATATTTTGTTACAACCGATAGTAAGGGAAAAATTAGCCGCGTCGCCCCTCGTGATCCGTCATGGGTAAATTGGCCATTACTTGAACAAAGCGCTCCGGGCAATATCGTACCGGATTTTCCATTGATTAACAAAAGTTTTAATTTATCATATACAGGAAATGATTTGTAACTAGTACGTTGTGAATCCAATACCCGGCATCTACCGCCACTATACAGGCAAAGAATATCAAGTCCTCTGTACTGCAAAACACAGTGAGACGCTTGAGGATTTTGTGGTATACAAAACGCTATACCCAAATGAAATAAGCGACATTTGGGTTCGTCCGCTTGAAATGTTTTGTGAAGAAGTTGAAATAGATGGAAAAAAAATTCCGAGATTCAAATTTATTAAAGCCATATTTTGAGATTACTTTACAAATTGTCTGTATTTGGTACAATACAAACACTTGATTATGAATAAAATATCTAGCAAAATCAAAGAATTTTTTACGCATAAATACACTCTTTACACCATATTTTGGGGCTACAATATTGTGTATTTAGGATTTATCGGATTTTCTTCTTTGACCCTCGTGAGGGAGTCCTTTTTTGTGCGAGAATTTCTCCCTTGGAATGTTGCTGTTATGCTTTATGTTTTACTTCTTGTACCTATAAGTGCTCTTTGGTTTGGGCTTTTCACAAGAGCGAAAAAAGAACCGAGTAAATTGATCTCGTTTTTGTTTGCTGTTGAGATTCCTATAGTATTTTTGGCTCTTGTTCGTTTATTTTTCATACGTCAGATGACAGAAATTTTGTGGTTATTTTTCTTGAGCTTGTTTATTTCAATGGTGGGACTTGTACTCTTTTTTGTCCGTGAAAAAGTTAACACATTGGCGCAACGTATCGTAATGTTTCTTTCTCAAGAAGTCGCGGTTCTTATTGGATTGTATTTGTCTGTACTCGCAGTATTTTTTCTACCAATAATAATAGCACTTATCGTGCGCGGGTTTATAGAACTTGACTTTGGAGATATCTTGTACGCGCTCGTCCAAACAAAAGGTTTGGCTTTTTTTTCTTTTCTTTTTTTTCTACTTTTGTTTTGTGCAACAGCTGGACTTTTCATCATAACTCCCGTTGCTGCTTTCATAATTTATTGGAAGTCGTTTAGAGCAAACAAAAAAGAATTGGCAACTGAGCATACGTACAAGCATACAAAATCGTTACAGTATGGTTTCGGTTTTGCGTATATCATCATTGGCATCTTTCTTGCTGTTCAGTGGCATGGTGATTCCTATACAACCGCAATGACCAAATATTTTGAGGCAAGCAGTTTCGAACAGCAACAGCAATTCGCGGCGCAACTCATTGATAATGACATGTCCATTCGGACAATACTGCGAAATGAATACCTCGCCTCGTATCGTTTTCTCACCGATGAGGGTATGAATATCTTGGCAAAAGGATATACAGAACAACTTAATGTGCCAGAATCTGCGGCATCAGGTATTCAGTCTTTTTTCAATGTGGTCGCGCTTCCTTTTGTGTATCAAAGTGATTTTAAAAAAGACAGTCAACTGGCAAAAGATCAGTATCCGAAATTGTTTGATGTACCCCTGCAAGAAGGTGAGCGTAGCGAGTTGGTACGTGCGATGAAAGCGACAAACACAGAGGACGAAATACAGGCGGGTATCTTGGATGAAGAAAGCAAAACCGTTTTGCTTGTTTCTCGTACAGTCAAAGCAAAAACTGAACAGGATGGATTGTTTGCTCGCGTATCGGTAGAAGAAGAATATGAAAATACCTCGGATGATATTCAGGAAGTTTATTATGAATTTTCTCTACCCGAGGATGCTGTTGTAGTCGGTTTATGGCTCGGGCCTGAATTGGAAGAAAAAGGCGTGATAGCGCCTAAAGGTGCGGCACGCAGAACCTATGAGAGCCAAGTGCAACAGAGAATTGATCCTGCCTTGCTTGAACAAACTGGCCCAAGACAATACCGATTGCGTGTTTTTCCAATTCCTGTAAAATCGGGTCTGTTGGAACGCTCACGTGGTTTCAACAATCAACTGGTTGACGAGCGTAATCAGCGCATTAAGTTTGAATACATCACATTTTCGTCGCCAGAAGGTATCCCCTTGCCTGAAATATCAACCAAACGCAATATTTACGAAGACAAAAAAACTGCGTTTCAATATTTTGTTGATGGACAGAAAAAAGATACATTCGTTTCCTCTATCAATCACTGTGAAGACAAAGCGTTTACAATCGACACTTCTATTGGTGCCCTTTCTTTCATTCCACATGTCCTCAATCAATCTCTGAACAATACATACAATTGTACAACAGCGTCGTTTGTCTCTTTTCCAGATATTCGTGGTAAGAAAATAGCTCTGTTGTTTGATACTTCTTACAGTAGCACACAAAGAGATTGGGCACTATATCTCAAGGAAAATTTGCCGATAAACACAGTGTCCCAAAATAATGAGCTTGATGGATACTTCTTTTCTACTCAATTGAGTCAGTCAATTAGATTGACACCTGAACGCCTACAATCGAGCTTGTCTGCCGTTCACTTTGGGGGCACAGACAGACTAAAAGCACTCCAGCTTTTACCTAAAAAATACGACGCGATTGTTGTATTTACTGATGACAGCGACAGTGATATAGAGTCGCAAACTAATATAAATTATGTCGCCGAAACTCCTGTATATATTGTCCATGACAACAAAAAATTACCACAGTATCATGATGATTTGACACTTGCTGTAATACAAAGCGGAGGGCGGGTATTTTCCGAAGCACAAGAAGCATTTGAGCACATGGCATTGGTGCAAAGCTCGCAAGCTTTAAATGGAGAGTTGGTTTCAGTAGGCAGATATGGAAGTTGGATTTTTGCTGACGGTTTTGCCAACTTGCCCAGTAATGTTGATGAAGTTTTTGCCTATCATGAGGCAGTTCAAGGAATGATAAAAGGGGATCCGAGTGCTCTGGAACAGATACATCAAATAGCAAAAACGTATGGCATAGTTACTCCGTATTCATCCTATATCGCGCTTGTTACCGATAGACAAAAACAACAGTTGGAAAATGAATCTCAAAAAGATAATAAATTTGATGCTGATTATACTGTTGGTGAAGAAAAAATTTCTGATCCATCCATGAGTGGCGCATTGGGTCTTAGCGCAGTTCCAGAACCTGAAGAATGGGCGCTAATGATCGCTGCAGTTTTGATGCTTGGATATTTCTATCGAAGGCAATTATTAGGGTGGGTATTCCAAAAACGATGACCAAGATATTTCTCCAAAAAAATAAGGAATATATAAAAGATGGAGTAGTAATACTCCTTTTTTTTCTTTATTTCCGCTCCAATGTAATTTGGACCTACAACTATTTTTCGCAAGCCGCATCTTACGAGTATGTACTGCTTTTTTTAATCTCGCTCATCGTACTTTGGATAGCAACAAAAGGCACATATTCGTTCAGGAAAGAAAATTCGGTTTCGAGAAGTATTTTTTTGATTTTTTTTGGAGCGATTTTAGTCGATCTCATAAATATATTTTACCTGCACTATCAAATCATTTCGGCAAGCGCAATGATTATTGGAGTCTATGCTCTTCTCGGTATGTACATTGAGAGGCAGGCATGGAAGAGAGGATTTTTTATTGTAGGTATTATAGCGTTGTCATTGCCATTTGCTGAGCATATTCAAACTTTTCTGGGATTCCCTATTCGCTTATTCACTGCAAAGATTGTCAGTTCAATCATGGGGTTGATTGGCTTGATAAGCGTGAGCGACGCGTCAGTCATTATTACTGAAAATAATGCGACCAGTATTGATGTGCCTTGTAGCGGTATCAAAAGCATTTACACGGGGGCTATTGTACTTTTAACAATGTTTTTTCTCAAAAGAGTGAGGTGGTCTTTGAAATTGCTTGCAATCGCGATTGTTTATTTTTTATTGTTGCTCAGCTTTAACATTTGGCGTGTATTTAGTCTGGTTTATATTTATGACGTATTAAGTTTCCCTGCTTTTGGTAATGCAATCCATATTGGAATCGGGATAATGGGTTTTATAGTAAGCACATTTTTATTGTGGTACTTGATTGATAAATTTGTCATCAAAGCAGTTGAGCAGAATGATGTACAGGCTCAAAAAGAACGATCATATAAAAAACTTTACTTTATTATATTGTTATTGATTGCACTTATTCTTGATACTTCATACATTATTTTTCGGACACACAATCCTCAGCAAATTCAGTCTCCAAATATTGTTTTTAAAGTGCCAAATTTGGAATTACAGGAAATGCCTTTTAATCAGCAAGAGAACTTATTTTTTGTAAATCGAGAGATTGAATTTAGTAAAAAATACACTGGGGAGACAAAATCTGGACGGGCATTTTCGTTGTTGCTTGTTTCAAGTAAATCTTGGCGGGATTATCACAATCCAGAACTTTGTTTGCAGGGTATAGGCTATAAGATTGATGATTCTAAAATTATGCAACTTGCAAATCTTAGAATTAGAAAATTGTCATTAAACGATGGAAAGGACACGGTTTTATATTGGTTTGTCAACAAAAATAAGAGTGTCATGGATTATTCTGAGCGTGTTTGGGAAGGTATAAAAAATCCAGAACAGGTCTGGACATTGGTGGAAGTTGGATTTCAAGGTTCGGTTGATTTGAATAATTCTGACATTGTGGGACTGCTTGAATATTTGCACGCAAGTGTAAAGCAGTTGTAGACGTGTAATTGTGTAATATCAAAAAAATGTCCCGCCTAAGTATACGGGTGGGACATCTTAACATCCCGACAAAATCGGGATATTTTATTTTGAAATAGCTGCACGCATCTTTATCTCCACATACCTGCTTGCCGTTCCAATACAACAACACGATCCTCAAGTCGAGCATAATAATGACGTAAGGCACATAACTCAGTATCCAGACTTTCATGAAGTTTGACAAAACGATCTACACGACCAAAAATTTTATCCGCTCTTTCTACAAATTGTTCTTCTGTAAGAGTATTATTAAGTCTTTCTTCGATATGTATTACTTTGATGACAAGACGATCTAAGGTGTTCGCATTAGTTTCGACCACTGCTCCCAACTCTGTTATTTTGACTTCATGAGTCTTAATCTGTTGAGAAAGTACATCAATCGCCTTACTATTTGCCTCAACCTTATCAGTTA
>JACPGR010000005.1:0-11474 GCA_016182415.1 Candidatus Magasanikiibacteriota bacterium | reverse complement strand
AGTACATCAATCGCCTTACTATTTGCCTCAACCTTATCAGTTAAGATATCAAATTTTCCATTCAATACAGAAACAGCTAAATTATTTTCATCAAGTTTTTCCAAAATTTTGTCAAATTTTTCCTCCATATTTTTGATTTTAACTAAATTATATAGAGAGTATACACAAAACTATTTACCAAGTCAATCTATGAAATCAATCTTAAAATTAGCGTAATCAATGCTACCCAAACATGAGCCACTCCGGCTTAAAAATAAGTAACATACCCAGTATCAAGATCAAAGCCCCGCCTACCAAATTCGCATATTTTACATATTTGCCACCTATTGTTTTTGATTTGAGTGTAAGCATGGTAAGTACGAATACGACCATATCATCAAGCATATAGAAAAATATATAGCCGACCATGTAGAGATAACGCTTCCACATTTCGATATCATTGAGTGCGAGTACTTGTGTAAAAATTGCAGGGAAACCGGCAGAGCAGGCAAGCTCGACCAAATTGACTGAAAAACCCAAAATAATAATCCCTACAATCGACAAAAATAAATTTTCTTTATGCACAATTTGTTTGATTTTTTCAAACGTATTTTGAGTTGTCTTTTTACTTGACACTTCACAGACCACTCCTTCAGTTTTTCTATGTCTCCACCATCCCTTGAGTTGATAACTCCCTACTCCTATAGCTATAAGACCAATCATAATCCGAATTGCCACAATCATACCAATAAAAAGCAAAAATTGTAACCATGCTGCCATGAATATAAAATATACTGCTCCTGAACTTACAATAAAAATTGAGCCCAGAAGCCACATTTTGCGTTTGTCTTTCATTCCGAGTAAAAGCGAAATCAAAAATAACAATGCCCACATCGCACAAGGATTGAATCCATCAAAGAGCCCGAGTACGATAGTCAAAAACGGAAGTGAAATTGATCGTGCGTCGACCGTACCGAGCAGTGGTATTTCAAATGTGTCCGAACCATCTGTGGTTGCTGTTTTTTGGTTCTGTATATCTATCAAAATATTTTTTTCTGTGAATTTTCGTTCGACTAATTCGGTAATCTGTTTTCCTGTCGTCGAATCACTACTGTATCCCGACACCACTTCCCCACCAATAAATGCGGTCGGCACGCCTTGAGTCGGTACCCCATAATACGTTCCATATTGCGCAAAAATCTCCTGATTTTTTGAATCGCTTACCTCATACATCTCAAAGTTGATATATTCGCCATATTTTGGAAGCAGCTTATTATTCAAAAATTTTATTTCTTCTCGACAATGCGGGCATGTTTCCAAATGAAATAAAATATAGTCAATTTTTTTGACTTGATTTATTTTTTCCGAAATTATAGTTTCCTCAACTCCAAACGTGTTTCCAACCTGCAAAAAAGAAAACAAACTAACAAAAACAAATACGAAAATGTATACAATTTTCCTCATATTTTTATTTAAACAAGTAAAAAACTTGCGCGCAGTATAACATATTTTATGAAAAACAAAAACCCCGACAAGGTCGGGGTAATTTGTAAGATTTGTATTAGTTCAAACCAAGCCCAGTCGCAGCATTTGCATATCCTGCGGTCCCCAGACTTGAAGATCGAGCCAAGTCAAAAAGTTTATCATGCATTTCAAATCCTTTGCCTTGCTCTTTTGCACACTCGTATGCTTCTGCTGCTTTCTCGGCATTTGGATGGAAAGATAATGGGAAATGTCGGTACGTGAATCGAACTTTGTCGCCATAGGTATCAAGTACTTGTTTGATAGTAGGTTCAAATTTGTTGCAATATGGACATTCGAAATCTGAAAATTCTACAATAGATACACTTGCTTGTTCATTTCCTCTCCATGCTACATTTGGCAATTCAGGCATCGTAACTTTGGTAGGTGTACCACTTTCCATACCATACAGTGCAAAATCATCAATAAATACTTTTTTGCCCGCAAGTAAATCATCAATTACATCTTTGAGAACTACGAAAGGAAGCGCGCCACTAATGTTGTACCCATTAATAAATGTAGACGGAGTACCATTTACACCAAGGGATCCTCCTAATTGTTGATCTTGCGCCACAGTTTGGGCATATTTACCACTATCAAGACATGCGCTGAATGTCGGAGGACCTTCTACTATATTGGTGGGCTTTCCACTGTCAGTAGTAACAACCGTAACCGAACTTTTGTCATCAGTCCCGGATATCGAAATATCACCCTTAAACATAAGACTAAGCAACATAAAAAAACCAATTGTACACAACCCTAATACACCCCCCACAATCCCGACTATAAAGGTCTGTTGCGGACTAAGTATTTCAAAAATACCTTTTTGTTCTTGTTGTTCTTCCATACTAATTATCATTAATTATTTTAAATTAAGACTAAAAAAGTATACCATATTTTTATTTTTGCAACAATATGTGGATAAATCTGCCGAAGCTAGATTTACTTGGGATTATCGTAAAAACTTGACTTACAATAAACTATAGTATACTATAATCGTATAGTATTTACAAACTTAATCTATACACACCTATGGAAGAACACACACATCCACTCAGTTTTGTCGGGCAACAAGTGCCTGATATAAGCCTTGAGGCATTTCATCAGGAAAAACAAGTCAAAATGAATCTACGTGATCTCGCAGGCAAATGGACAATTCTCTTTTTTTACCCTGCAGATTTCACCTTTGTCTGCCCTACCGAGCTTGAAGAAATGGCAGACATGTATGACAATTTCAAAAATTTGAACACCGAGGTCTTGAGTGTGAGTACTGATACTGCATTTGTCCACAAAGCATGGCATGACAATTCTCCGGCAATAAAAAAAGTAAATTTTCCCATGCTTGCAGATCCGACAGGAAAACTCTGCAAAGCACTCGGAACCTACATTCCCGAAGAAGGACTCTCACTTCGAGCAACTTTTATCATCGACCCTGAAGGCGTCATCAAAGCCTACGAAGTACATGACAACAGCATCGGACGAAGCGCTGAGGAACTCTTGCGTAAACTTCAAGCCGCGCAATATGTACATGAACATGGTGGCGAAGTATGTCCGGCAAAGTGGAGACCAGGAAACAAAACATTAATTCCGAGTTTAGAATTAGTCGGCAAGATTTAATAATTTATGGATACAAAAATTACAAAAAGACATAGGATACGAAATACGAAAGGTACGAAATTACGAACATACTAATCGTTTCGTAATTTCGTAAAGTTCGTATTTCGTATCCTCAATAATTTCGTAACGTTTGTATTTCATATCCCCTATTTTCCTCAATATATATGTTTACGTTACCAGATTTGCTCTTTCCAAAAGACTCTATGCCTCAGTTTTGCAGTGCAGAGACTTTTGAATTTCATCATAATAAGCACCATGCAGGATATGTGAGCAAACTCAATACCGCGATCGAAAGAACTGCATTTGTAGAAAAAGACTTGGAGTCGATAATTCGTGAGTCATATCAAGAAAAAAATCTCGGTGTGTTTAACAACTCTGCACAACATTGGAATCACTCATTTTTTTGGGAAAATTTGTCTCCAAATTCCACAGGCAAACCGGATGGAAAACTTCTCGAATTAATTGAGCGAGATTTTGGATCAGTCGATGATTTCAAATCAAAATTTACTGACTTCTCTACAAAATTATTTGGCTCCGGCTGGGTATGGCTCGTACAAAATAGTGAAGGCAAACTTGAAATCCTCCCCATGCCAAATGCAGGTACTCCACTAACAGAAAAAAAAACTGCACTTATCACACTCGATGTGTGGGAACATGCGTATTATATCGATTATCGCAATGACCGCGCGAAATATATTGACGCGTTTTGGGGTGTGGTGAATTGGGAGCGAGCGAATAGTCTGGTAGTGTAAGTTAGGACTTCAGACCTGACGTTAAACTTATAATTTAAGCGATAAGGTTGAGATACATAGAGATACATAGAGATACAATTGAGATAGAAATACAAAAGAACCGTTTAAAAACGGTTCTTTTGTATATATCTTTTATTTAGTTCACACAATCATTGAGAAATGTACTTGGAAAACCATATTCTGTTTTCAAACTACAAGAGATTGTACCATTGCCTATATATGGAATTTTCCATGCGCCATTCTGTTTGACTGCAAAAAATATTCCGCCATACCCAGGTTCGAATGATACCATTCCTCGAACAAATGCACCATTTTGTAAATTTATTTGCACTTGCATTTTTTCAATTGATGTTCCTTTTTCTTTTGCAATAGCTACTTTTAATTCAGCTTCCATAGCTTCTTTAGCTTCTTTACTCAACTTACTATTTGCAGATGTTGAGATTGAAAAACTAACTTTGTTACTTTCACCCGACGTTTTATTTTCAACATAGATTTGATATGTACCCATTTCTCCAATCAAATTACTAATAAATTTGATAGTTGTATCAGTTGAAACAGTTTTTTGCAAGACACAATTTGGTGTAGACATCTCTTTACATAGAGTTTTTGAAGATGGAGTTGTAAACGCCACAAAAGAACCACTTAAATTTTTCCCTTCAATTACTACACCATTTCCATCAAAAGATGCAGAGACAATTTGAGGCTTTTTGGTTTCTGCTGTGTCAGTAGCGGTATTACTAGGGGGTACCGGGTCGTTTTGTTGAATACGCTCTGTCTTTGGTGAGGAATCAATTACCTCTTCCCCGTTTGTATCTAAATTTACATTACACCCTGCTCCGACAAACAAGGCAACAAACAAAACTCCTACAAGATATTTATACATACTATACCAAATTTATGAATAAAATTTTGCTATGTTAAGCAATTTAATTAGTATTATATAACATATAACGAACTGAACTACTATTTGTGACACAATAGGATCTGCGTAAATCCGCGTAACTATCCGCACATATCCGCGTCCTCAATAATCCCGCAACTTACTAATAATATCAAACCCTTTAATCTTCTCGAGTGCTTTTGCTTCTATCTGACGGATGCGTTCACGAGTCACCCCAAAATCCTTACCTACTTCTTCGAGTGTGTGCGTTACGCCATCATCAAGACCAAAACGCATCTCAAGAATTTTCTTTTCACGTGGCGATAAATCTCGTACTGCTTCTTGAATATAATCACGCAAAAGTTCAACAGCTGCAGATTGAGATGGACTGATATTTTTGATATCTTCGATAAAGTCGGATAGTGAGGTGTCATCGTCGTCATCATCTCCAATAGAAGTTTCAAGTGAGACCGTATCTTGAGAAATCTTAATGATATGCTTGACTTTCTCGATATCTTCACCCATTTCAGCCGCAATTTCTTCCGGAGTTGCATCGCGTCCAAGATCTTGCAAAAGTCGGCGCGAAACTTGTTGTAATCGATTGATGGTCTCGACCATGTGTACCGGAATACGAATGGTACGCGAGTGATCCGCAAGTGAACGTGTGATGGCTTGGCGTATCCACCAGGTCGCGTAGGTAGAAAATTTGTATCCTTTTCGATAATCAAATTTCTTGACCGCTCGAAAAAGTCCGATGTTTCCTTCTTGAATCAAGTCAAGCAAAGACAAGGTCTTACCAACAAATTTCTTTGCGATTGAAACAACGAGACGCAAGTTTGCCTCGATCATTTTTCGTTCTGCATCTTTGTCTCCGCGATCTTTTGCTTTTGCAAGCGCAACCTCTTCATCGGCGCTCAGCAATGGCACCTTTCCAATTTCTCGTAAATACATTTGTATTGAATCTTGTGAAATACTGCCCAAATCAAAAAATATTCCGGACTTTACATCAGGTTGTTCACCCTGAAGTCCTCCAATGACTTCCTTTTTTTGATTATGCCGCGCCACCCCAAGCAAATGTTCTTGGGCTTCGACAACACTCACACTATTTTTATCAAGCAAACTCAAAAAAAATTCATAGAGTCCCATGTAATGTTCAACTCGGCCAAACAAAGTCATAATCTCTCGCTCAGTCAAAAATCCTCGATTTCTGCCTTTTTGGACCAGACCAATAATTTGTTTCTCAGTAGGTTCAACAAAAGGTTCTTCAATAAGCGGTCTTTTGAAATCGGGAACACGAGACGCTTGTTTTTTTTTATTTCTAAACACAGCTTTTTGCGGAGCTGGTTTTCGGGTGTGTATCTTTGACATCTTAGATTTTTGAGCCTGCTTTTTTGGTGCTCGCGTTACTGATGTAGCTTTGCGAGCTTTTAGTTGCTTCGTTCGTAAGGTACGAACTCGAGATTGAGTTGCCGTCTTTTTAGTGGCGGATTTTATGGTCTGTGCGACACGAGATTTTCGTGTGGCTTGAGTTGTAAATTTTTTTGCCATCTGATTAAATATACTAATAACTACTAATACTCTCTAAGCAAGTTTTTTTAATTGCAACAATAAACTCATCAATTGATTATTATCTCCAACTTTTTCTGCTTCTTTGACTAACTCTTGCAATCGTGTGCGCTCTTGCTTGATATACGCTTCTTTCGATAATGTGATAAGTGTTGTCAATTCTTTTCGTGTGTCTTCTTCTTTTAAATTTGCAAAATCTTTTTCTGCCTCCATGAGTAACACATCGATTCCATTTTCGCTGTTTTCACTAGTAGCACAAAAAGCTCGTATTGCATCTATATCTACGACCTTGTTTTGAGTATACTGTTTTTTGAGCATTTCGTAAAGGTCTGACACAATCCCTGTGGACAAAGCTTGTGATGAGATGAAAAAGGCGTCTACAGATGCAAGTATGGGAAATTTGACTATGATACTCAAAATTCGTTCAGTAAGCGCATCAAGTCTCGTTTTTTTCAAAGTAATGATTTGAGTAACTTGATTTTCTAGCGGCTTTTTCCCTATTTTTAGATCTTTTTGTTCTTGTCGCAATTGCTTTAGATTTTCTCGAAGCACCTCAATACTCGTACGTAATCTTCCACTCAATTCTTGCATCCAATGATCTTGCTCCACTGCATACGGAATATTTTTTATTTCCTGCAGAAGTTCATTTGCGATACTCTGTTTATCTTTTGGATCTGTAATATCTCTATTCAAAAATGCACGATCAAAATACCACTGCATCACGTCTGTCGCATGTTCGACTGCGTCAAACCAAATTTGTTTATTTTTTTTGAGAACCTCATCAGGATCTTTTCCTGCACCATCGGGGATTTGGATTACTCGCACATTCATGCCTGCTTGAAGGGCAAGTGCAATACCTCGACGAGCTGCCGCAATTCCTGCATCATCTGCGTCAAAAGCCATGCAAATATTCTTTGAATACCGAGTCAACAATTTGATTTGATGTTCGGTAAGTGCCGTACCACTGGTCGCAACTACATTGGTCATGCCTGCCTGATGACAGGCGATTACATCCATCTGCCCCTCGACCATCACCGTTTGATCTTTTGTTTTTATCTCTCGTTTTGCCTTATTGAGTCCAAAAATAACTCGGGATTTGTCATACACACTTGTCTGCGGAGTGTTTACATATTTTCCTCCGCTGTGTTCGGTTTCGACTAATACTCGACCGGTAAACCCAACCACCGCGTCATGCACATCCCAAATCGGAAACATAATGCGACCACGAAATCTATCGTAAAAACCACGCATTGATTGTGTATCTGCACCATCTCGTTTAATAGTTAAACCCGATGCAATCAGATCATCAATACTAAATCCTTTTTTGAACAAATATTTCGTAAGCAAATCCCACTGATCCGGAATAAACCCGACTTGCCATGTACTGATCGTATCGTCCGTCAATCCTCTATGTTGCAAATATTCTCTCGCTGATTTTGACGCTTGAATTTGTAATAAAAAATTATGAAAAAAACGGGCTGTTGCCAAATTAATATCTTTGATTCTATTTTTTTGGTTGCCACTGACTTCTTGTTGGAAAGTACTGGTAAGTGTTACCCCTGCTTTTTGCGCCAAGTATTTGAGGGCTTCCCGAAATTCCATTCCCTCCATTTCTTCAACAAAGGTGAATATGTCTCCGCCCTTTGCACATCCAAAACAATGCCAGCTTGCACGCTCGCGATTCACCATAAACGACGGAGACTTCTCATTGTGAAACGGACATAAGCCTTTGTGATTTGACCCCGCCGGCTTGAGCTGGATGTATTCACCGATGAGATCGACGACGTCGAGTTTGTCTTTGATTTGTTGTGTGTCGGACATAGATAAGATTACTCACCAGTATCTTATCTTGATTTAGGCATAAAATCAAGCATTTTAAAAAACTACCCTTTATACACTGTCTATTTCATTTTATGGATAATAATGCTAAAATATCTCAATCTTAATCTAAATTATATGTCCCAAGAAACCACCCGCCTCAACAAATACCTCAGTCAACGAGGCCTCTGTTCACGTCGAGAAGCTGACCGATTGATTGAAGAAGGACGCATCAGTGTCAATGGGAAAAAAGCCGAACTTGGCACGCACGTGAGTCCGACAGATGAAGTAAGGGTGAACGGAAAAATTGTTTCAGGTACATCAAAAGAAGAGCCCTTTTATCTCGCATTCAATAAACCGGTCGGCATTATTTGCACGACTGACAAAAATTCAACAGACACTATCATCGACTATATCGATTATCCAACTAGAATTTTCCCAATCGGACGACTCGATGTTGCGTCGCAAGGTTTGATTTTACTTACCAATGACGGAGACAGTGTAAACAAAATTTTACGCGCAGAACATAATCATGAAAAAGAATATATTGTGACCGTACACAAACCCATCTCCGGAGACTTCATCCGCAAGATGTCTGAAGGCGTGCCGATTCTCGACACTATTACAAAAAAATGTTCAGTGAAAAAAATAGGACAATATCAATTTGTGATAATCCTCACTCAAGGATTGAATCGACAGATCCGTCGAATGTGTGAGTATTTTGGATATGCAGTCACCAAGCTCAAACGCGTTCGGATTATGCATATTGCATTAGATAATTTACCGGTCGGGCAATATCGAAAGCTAAGTAAAAAAGAAGTACTTGAATTAAATCAGTTGCTTAATTATTCAAAATCTACAACAGTACAACACCCGTAAGGGTGTTCATTCACTCGTCGAGGAGCTAAGAACACCCTCACGGGTATTGTACAAGAACAAATATGAAAAAAATTATTGTATTACTTATACTTATCGCAGGTTTTTTTGCAATCCAAGTTCCGGTACACGCACAAGAGCAAACAGCCTATGCCGAACCTGAATTTTACCGTGCAGTCGTCATCGGTGAACCTATTGAAAACCCCACCACATACGAAGGTCCTTTTGGTCCGGCACTCATTCGACAAGAAGTTCCACTACGAATCTTACACGGTCCAGATACAGGCACAGAGTTGACCCTTGATTTTGATGTGAAACAAAGTGATCTTACCCATGGACGATTGAAAAAATCCGATCAAGTCATTGTAGGTACGCAGATGATTGCACAGGAAAAAACCTACTATATCAGCGACATTTATCGATTAAATGCACTCTGGTGGCTCCTTGGTTTTTTTGTAGTACTCATACTTCTGCTTGCACGCTCGGGAGGGCTACGCGCAATACTCGGGCTTGCAATAAGTTTTGGAGTTATTATATGGATAGTCCTCCCCAATATTCAAAATGGTGGAAACACGATTATGATTGCGTTTCTAAGCACACTTCTCATCACGACAGTTTCAATTTTTATTGCCCATGGTTTTCGATCTCGCACGACGATTGCATTTGTAAGTACGGTATGTACCATTTTACTCTCTCTTGGACTCTCATTATTTTTTACTGATATCATGCACCTGTTTGGACTTGGGAGTGAAGAAGCTTTTTTTCTCCAAGGCACTGACAAGACATTTAATCTTCGAGGAATTCTTATTGCAGGAATTATCATTGGTACACTTGGTGTGCTTGATGATATTACCACCGCCCAGGCTGCAGTGGTCGAAGAATTGCATTTGGCAAATCCAAATTTTACTGCAAAAGAACTATTCAAACGAGGATCTTCTGTTGGTCGTGAACACATTATATCACTTGTAAATACACTTATTCTCGCATACACAGGTGCCTCACTTCCACTGTTGTTACTCTTCCAAATATATGAACGTCCGACATGGCTTGTCCTCAATAGTGAAATTATCATGGAAGAAATTGTTCGTATGTTAATTGGAAGTATTGCACTTGCGCTTGCAGTGCCCTTGACGACGTATTTGGCGGCAAGGTATTATGCGAGAAAAAAAATTACGGTTGAAAATAAATAGAGATAAGATAGAGATAAGATAGAGATAAGATAGAGATAAGATAGAGATAATTTGAATAGTAGTCTTGCTTCTATTACATTATCTCAACATTATCTCAACATTATCTCTTGTCTCAACAAAAAAACCGCAAATTCCCCTACGATTTTTGTTACCTGCTATGTGATACGTGCTATGTGCTAAACAATCGTCGTCCCTCGAAACTTTCCCCCACTCAACACTTTTTTAACTTCGACAAGATCCGTCCCCTTCAAAATCTTCACGGTCAATTTCAACTTCTGTGCTTCTTTACTTGCAATCGGATCAAAGGGCGCACTCTTGCCCGGATCCCACGTGGAACCGACTACATCTTTTCGAAACGATGCCCAAGTGATCTGCTCAATTTTTTTAGCATCACTAAATTTATTTGGGTCTTTGTCATATACATATTCGATATTTGAAAGATTAATCACCTCTTTTGCGCCGTAAGTTTTTGCAAGCAAGACCGCGTCTTTATCAGTCGAACACCCCGGTTTCCACCCTGAGGCAATAATCAAAGATTTATTAGTTTTAACTTTTTTCGTTGGGTTTGAAATCACTTCAGTGTGTGCGACATCGTTGAAAATTGATCGGACAAAGTTTGCATTAAAAATAGTCGAATGAATCCCAAGCCAATCCAAATCAGCAGGACTTAATTTTTGTATTTGTTTTGCCGCATTCTGATAGTATCTACACGTCGCTCCCCCGCCGATGACCAAAATAAATTTCTGACCTTTTTTTATTTCAGACAAAATAAGTGATCGAAACTTTTTCAAAAACGGTATATCAAATCCAATTTTTGGAATAATGATTGAACCTCCGACGGAAATTATTTTATAGTTTGATTTTTTCATAAATTACGATGAATCTTTACTAAATTTTTCTAATTTTTTAAAATGGTCTTTTGGCCCAAGCCGAACTTTCTCATAGAGCGATTGCTGTATCTTAAACCTACTCGGTGTTCGATATGCCGTCTTTCCTTTTTGAGCTCGGTTTGAGGAATATTTTTTCATGTATACTAACTTGTTGTGAATTAACCCTGTGAGTCCCTGCGAGGACATCACAGGGAGTTCTTGCCACTATTCCTTAAAAAATATTAAATCCGGTCACTAGTGTCTGGTTAACTTTTCTGACACCTTAAAAATTAATATACACTAAGCCATAATCTGAGAAAAATGTATTTTTCGATTTGAATTTGATATATGAGATAATTGATGAGTTTATCATTAATTATTATCTATGAATCAAGGAAAGTACGTT
>JACPGR010000054.1 GCA_016182415.1 Candidatus Magasanikiibacteriota bacterium | reverse complement strand
GCGTTGAAAGATGCACTTAAAAAAAGTAGAGACTGATTACGTAGAGTATTAAAAGATTACACTGATTAGGGTGTAATCTTTTTTTGTTAATCGCCAAAATCATTATTCAATCTCTCTGAAGTTTGGTGGCGGTAAAATTTGGAGCGAAGCGACATACCGCCACAAAATTTGGGAGAACGAACGGAGCGATAGCGGAGTGAGTGAACCAGTTATTCATTGTTAGCTGATGTATTTTGCGACCTTATTTTCCATGAACCATCTATGGCATGGTCATTTTTGATAATGATATCAGCAAATTTTAAATCTTCTGGACGAAATGGTCTATCTGGCCTATAGACATAGATACGCAGATCAATCTTAGAGAAAGGCAGTTCGAACGCTTTTGATTTCATTGCTAGCTGTTCGTCTTGTACAGATGTATTTTCTAGCGGGGCGTATTCATCATGCAATACTAATATGCCACCTTCTTGTCCAGCTTCTGTAAATTTGTCGAAGTATGGTGGGTAGAACATATTTCCTATATTACTCTCCCATGCTGTTTTCATGCCTAACTCCATAAGTTTACGTTGTAGTTGGGTAGCTAATGTAGTTTTGCCAACATCAGCCCCGCTACCGATTACAGCAATAGCTATGTATTTTTGAGTTTCATAAATTTTCTGTATACGACGAACAGCTTCCGAAATTCCTGCTTCAAAATTAAATTCTTGTTGTTCGTAAAACTGTTCGGGCTGCCTTTCTCTTTCTATCATAAGAATTTTTGTTAATTGGTCGCAAAATATTTCAGCTAACATATGGCGTTTGGCGAAGTCGTTTAAATTCCGCAGAATATTAAATGATTTGGGAAAACAAGTGCAATGCAGTTTTCCGCTAAATGCCTGTTCTAGGACCCGAGCGAAACGAAGTGTAGCGAGAGTGCAGCTGGGTTCGAGCGATAGCGAGAAAGTTGATTATGAAAAGAAGATCTTAACACGTAACGTTGTATCCAAGCACCTGTTATCACCTTCGACGTTAGTCGGAAAAAGATTAGTGCAGTCAGCCACGTGTTTTTTACGAGGCACGGTCATTTACCATATTTATCAATAAGAAAACCCAACAAGGACCCCAAAATTATATTCATTACGGTTATTGGGATTAAACTTATTGGTTCTTGCCAGCCTATAATAAAAGCTAAAGGGATCAAAAGTAGTATTGAAATAACAATTCCTTTCAATGTTCCCTTTAAGTTGATGTTTGTTGTTGCTATGAAAAATCCTGCAAGAATCCAAAATGTGAATGCTGAAATGTTTGCATCCCACGTTAATTTTTGAATAATCATTGGGATAACATCAACAATTCCTACAATGATTCCAAGTAAAATTCCAAGTTGGATTTTCTTCATACTCATAATTAAAATTATTGTAACTGCTCAGCCCCTCAAATTACTTGGCTAATATAAGCCAAATTTAATTATTCAACGGCTTCGTATAAAACAATATAATTTGCTTAAATAAGCCAAAATACTTGTCAAGGGAGGGTGAATAGTTACTTGAATTTTGAATTTAATATTTTGGACTTTTTATACAGTAACCATTTATGAACAACTAAATATACACTCCCTCTCCCCCAAATATTTTGGCAAAGGTTTGAAAATTTCCACAAACAAAAATCCTTTGAATTTTGCAAGGGCTTCTCGAATAGACCACCACGTGGATCCACGATATATATGTTTGTCCGCAACAAACCCGACAGACTTTACACCAAGCGAATTACACATATACAAAATACGAGAAAGATGAAACTTTTGCGACACGACAATCACATCGTATTTGTTTAGTTCAAAAATATCTCGTGCACGATAACAACTTTGATAGGTACTAAATCCGGCATAGTCTAGTATTACATCCTCATCCGGAATTCCATTTTTAATTGCAAGTTTTTTCATCGCAGTCACTTCGTCATATCGTTCTCGTCCATTATCTCCAGTCATCAAGAGTTTCTCAATTTTTCCAGTCTGATATAACTCTATACCCGTCAACACCCGATCTCGAAGCGCATCGGTAAGTGATCCATCTTTTTTGAGTCCTGCGCCAAACACAAGCGCTACATCTGAATCTGGGACTGATTCTAGAGAATTGTAGATGTGTGAGGTGTAGGGATGGTACAGTGTGAGTGAACGAAGAAAAAATCCAAATAAAAATAGACTTGCAAAAAAACAGATAGTGAACATTAGTGCAAGATATTTTCTGAGAAAAATATGAACAGTCATACTTGATTTATATTTTATTTGTGGTAGTTTATATCCACTCTGGTGGGGGGCTAGGTGGCTTAAATGCCAAAACCGCTTCTCAGGGCGTCAACCTATCCGAGGAGAGAGCCTCGGGATTAGGAGTCGGAATTCCAACCCGACTAACGACGCCGTGGGAGACAAAGTGTGTTCCTGCCCCATCGGACCACACACTTTTTGAGTGTTTTTTTTGTTTTTACACTCGCTGAAACACCCCCCTACCCCCCTCAAGGGGGGAATTGCTACGGCGTTGGTGTTTTTAATAGGGTTTTATTCAATAGGTTCTCCCTCCTTGAGGAGGGTAGGGAGGTGTTTCACTTCCCCTTATTCCTCAACTTCAACTCCCGCATCTCATCTCTCAAAATCGCCGCAAGCTCAAATTCAAGTTCATGTGCAGCTTCTTTCATTTGTTTTTCTTTATCCTTTATTATCACATCCAAAGGTCGCGCATCTCCTTTCAAATCCAGATCTAAAAGATTATTCTTATTTTTTCGTAATTTCGTACCTTTCATATTTCGTATCCCTTTATTTACATCAATCCCAAATTCCTCAAGAATATTCCGTATTGATTTTTCAATAGTCTTTGGAGTTATCCCATGTTTTTTATTATACGCGAGCTGTATCACACGACGGCGATCTGTTTCTTCGATTGCTTTTTTTATCGATTTTGTCACCACGTCGGCATACATGAGCACCTGCCCATTCACATTTCGAGCTGCGCGACCAATAGTCTGGATGAGACTCGTCTCATTGCGCAAAAATCCCTCTTTGTCGGCGTCCAGAATTGCGACAAGGGAAACTTCAGGAATATCAAGACCTTCTCGAAGTAAATTTACACCCACAATCACATCAATCTCCCCTTTTCGTAATTTCATGATTACATCAACACGTTCTATTGTCTTGATATCACTATGCAAATACTCTACCTTTATTTTTTGCGCTTTGAGATATTCTGACAAATCTTCTACCATTTTTTTGGTCAGCGTCGTAACCAGTGTTCGCTCGCCTATCGACACACGCTGTTTGATACGCTCTATCACATCATCTACTTGTGAAATATTTTTACCTTTTTTTTCTGTCACTGGTAAAATAATTACCTCAGGATCAATCAATCCTGTTGGTCGCACAATTTGCTCCACGACTGCCTGACTTTCCTTAATTTCATATTCCGTAGGCGTTGCCGACACAAACAACATTTGACCCACGCGTTTGTTGAATTCTTCAAACATGAGTGGTCTATTATCTTTTGCACTTGGCAGACGAAATCCATGCTCGACAAGCATATTTTTTCGAGCCTGATCACCATTATACATCCCTCTGATTTGAGGCAAGGTCACGTGAGATTCATCAATGACAGTAAGAAATCCAGCTTTCTGTGTTCCAAATGTTCCTGACGCAACACTAAAATAATCAAGCAAAGTAAATGGAGGCTCCCCTTCCGCTCGTCCGTCAAAATATGATGAATAATTTTCAATACCATTGCAATATCCGATATTTTTGATCATCTCAAGGTCATACTTAGTTTTGCGCTTGAGTCGTTCATATTCGAGCGGTTTATTTTGTTTTTTGAAATACGCAAGTCGCTCATCCAAATCTTTTCTAATCTGTATAAAGGCAGTCTCTCTATCATGTTGTGAAATCACATGATGCTTTGCCGGAAAAAACCACGCATCGTGCAATTCTGATTTTATTTTTCGAGTTACCGGGTCGACAAGCTCGACGACATCGATATATTTGCTCACCTCAAAACGATAAATCATTTCTTCATTGACCGGCATAATCTCAAACACCTGCCCACGCATACGAAACTGTCCTCGCCTGAGATCTAGTGTCGTGCGTTCAAAATGCATAGACACAAGCTGTTCCATCATCCCTCGCCTATCAAGCTCCTGCCCTTTATACAAATGCAACACTGTCTTTTCATATTCGAGTGGATTACCAAGATTATAAATTGCAGAAACTGAAGAAACGACAATCACATCTTGTCGGGTAAGCAGTGCTTGCGTGCAGGCATGCCGAAGTCTATCTATTTCTTCATTGATTTGCGCTTCTTTTTCAATATAGGTATCTGACCCGGGCATATACGCCTCAGGCTGATAATAATCATAATAACTCACAAAATATTCCACCGCATTATCTGGAAAAAATTCTCGAAATTCATTACAGAGCTGTGCCGCGAGTGTCTTATTGTGCGCGATGACTAAGGTCGGCTTTTGGACTTGCTCAATCACATTTGCGACGGTAAAGGTATTGTGTACAAACATTCCACCAAAACCCGCAAGAAAAGTCTCATTATCTTGTACAGCAAAATCATAGACATATCCTGTATGACGTACTTTTTCAATAGATCTTATTTTCAACCACGATAAATTGGAAAAAGATTTAATATCCTTAAGTCTATCTAAAATATGTTCAAAATTATTTTTTTGTGCATATGTAATAAAAAAATTAATTATCCTCAAAAAAATTTCCCTCGACGGATTTCTATTATTATGCTCAATCATCGAAATATATGATCTACATACCCCAGATGCTTTTGATACATCTCGCTCGAATAAATTCATCTCTTTTCTAATATATGACAACCACATTCCATCCAAAGGAATTACGTCGACATTGGTATTATATTTCTTGCTCAACAATTGTTTAAGTTTTGTCTGTTTACGATAGAGAGTGAAGCCAATATAATCAAAGAATAAATTTAAATTTTTCTGTCCAGAAATGCGTAGATTCCAACAAGTGCTCCTATTTTTTTTACCAGGAATTTTTACCTCCCTTTTTCTAGCACGCGCCATGATTCCGAATCGCATAAGGGCATACACCAGATCTGAAGATAATTTTTTACTTACGGTAGTACAGGTAACTTCATCTTCTTCCACACCTCCATCACCAGAAAAATACGCACTTAGCAATACTCCAAGCTGTTTATCAGAAAGGGATGTCCAAAATGGTGGTAATTTCTTTTTTGAAGAGATATTTCCACATGTACTATGAAAAATTTTAGTCCAAAATAATGAGCTAATTTGATAATCAACTGTATGTGGACGATGATGTAGTTTTAGATTCAAATTTATACAGGCTTCCTTAATATCTGAAATTATCTCAATGTCTCCATTAGATAGTATAAAAAACTTTTCTGAGGCATGACCTTCAGCAATATAATATCCAAAAAATTTTAATAACCAATCTGACACATTAATATTGAGTGGAAATTGATATTTTTTTATTTTAGTACCTATGGTGACTTCAGATACCAAACTTGGATTTAATTCCTTAAGCTTCTCAAATTTTTTAAAAGAAATTCTATCTCTTGAATGTATAACGTGAAATGATTTTTGGTATCCTAAAATTTTATCTAGAAGCTTTTTATTTTTAAGATATATTTTTGTAGTAAGATGAATCGAGACAAAAAG
>JACPGR010000048.1 GCA_016182415.1 Candidatus Magasanikiibacteriota bacterium | reverse complement strand
TTCTGCGATGTTGTGCTTTAGTAAAAGACACAATGTCGCAGTACCGTTATCCGAAATGAACAAGAGAAGTCTATCGGGTTTACCGCCCGTCTTTTTTAAGAAAAAAGACAGAGGAGGAGAATCAACGATTTCGCATAACGTTTCTCGATATCCGACGTTTCAATGAAGTGAAACGAAATTGAAATGTGGCTTTAGCCCTTGCGGATATCGAGTGTTAAGTGATGTATTTTCAAGCCTGACCATCCATATTGGATTCGTATTTTAACAATTCGGTCAACATATTATCCGAATTCCATTGCTTTCGTTTTAGTAAAATATAATCTTCTAAAATATGGAAGAAATCCAAGACTTTTTTTATGGCAAGAATCCTCTGTAAGACAATTTCATCCGGATTATTACCATAGTACGCTTTTAGAAAAATACCTTGTTGTCTTTCTGTAAGTTCGCAGCCCGAAAAAAGTCTTCCAATATCTGTCTCTGGAATATCTGAACCAGCACATTCCCAGTCTATCAGCATAATGCCATCGTTGGTAGTCAAAATATTTTCCTTTTTAAGATCGGCATGGCATAAGCAAAATTTTGTAAGGTTATCAAAAATTCCAAGATAATTAAACCACTCGCCAAGTTTTTTGTTAATTCGGTTGTATGGTTTGATAATTTTGTTTATGCCCTCCAATGAAAGATACTTTTCAATTTTTTTATCCTCGCCGTTAGCAAATTCATTATAAATAGTACATCTATACGGTGAGCTATCCAGAGGCGGCAAGGTGTCTCCTGTTTTATTAAATCGGTAGGTTGTGTGTAATTTATTTAAGTCAGCAGCAAGGTCAAAAATATGTTTTTCGGAAATATCGCCCAATATTTCACCATCAATATATTCCACAATCGTTAAATCCTGCTTTATGGAGTTATCCTTACTGAAATAATATGCTTTGGGCGATATTTTCAGTGGCTCAATAAGTTTTAGTACATCAAATTCCTGTTTTTTTACACCCCACTCGTTTTTTGGTTCATAGTAATTTATACGAGCCACATATTTTTGATTGGCGTTTTCGATCAAATACAAGTGAGTGCCGCCACCGCTTTTAAAAAAATTGAAAAATATCGGTTGATTATTGTCTATCCAATCGAATTTTTGCTCTTCAAAGAGAGTTTTTAAAAAGAAAATATTTTGGTCGTGGATTTTTTCCATATTTTTATCTAATAAAGGGTCGGGCTTGAAAATATTTCACTTAACGTCAGGGATATACGAAGTTTTTCTGGAACGAAGTGGAAGAAAAATTTGGGTGAAGCCCGAGCCGAGGGCTGAACCGTATATCCCTTGTTATACGCCCCGACGACTGAAAGGAGGAGAGCGCAGCGTGGCACGAGGCGATAGCCGAGTGAGTTCAAAAAATATTTTTCGTTCTTATTCATTAGATAGGCTTTCTTCATTAATTATAAATTTGATTTTTTCCGTTTTGAAAAATGAAAGAGGGGTTAGGGGTGAATTTCATTTTTCAAATTAATTTCTTGTCTTGGATTATCAGGAAAATTAATTTCGTCAAACCAAACAATTTTGGTGGCTTTTATTTTATATAATTTAGAACCAGCTCCACCTTTTTTTATTCTATCTAAATTTATGTGTTTAGTAGCAAGTTTCCATTTCGCGATGAAATTGTTAAAAACTTCGGTTAAAGAAAAACCACTAACTTCTTCAGCAATACCTTCAAACATTAAACCTTGAACTTTTTGCCCTAATTTTTCCAAGGTATAATGGGGAGTAATTGAGCAAGCAACTTTTTCATTATTTTTTAATTCTTTAATATGTCTTGCAGTCTGTCCAGAAATGAAATAAAAATTTAAATTAGCATCATAAGTATACCAACAATTAATAATCCACGGTTGTTTATCTTTCACCGTTGCCAATTGCATTAATTTTCCTTTTTCAAGATATTCATTTACATATTTCAATACTTTTTGCTGTTGTATAGTATTCATGTTAATTATAGTTAATGTTAAATCTTTATAAATAATTCGTTTTCGGAACGGAGTGGAGAAAACACAATATTATCCCCCTCTATAATAAAGAAAAAATCAAATTTATCCATAGTTTTAAAGCCTATCTTCATTATTCATCTTAGAAAAATATTTTTTGAATTGCGTATAACGTATCCGAGTATGCGAAGCCGCGCCGTTGTTTTCAACACAAACCTACGGTTTCACATAATGCTATTTTAGCACTTCAGACCTTCAATTTCAATAAGCGCGGTTTGGGAGAAGGCGACATGACAGTCCATTAAAAAGACAAAAAAGTCATGTCGCCTGAACCGCATACTCGGTGTTATCGGATGTAAATTATTTTCATTTTTCGATTTTTTTCAATTATTAAAGGACGAATTTTGATTCCATTTGGTGGGGGCGCAAGAGGGGAACAAAAGGGGTGAATTGCGCCCCCGCCAATCGCTTCGTTTAAAATGAAGAAGGCCAGCGGTAATTTTCGATTGCTCGAATTTCCCGCTGGCTTAGCCCTCCCTATTTCTCGCAAACACCGACGAGTACGCAGTGAGGACCGCAACGATCATCGTCGGCGTATTGCTTGAGGCCGCGCGTAGGACCTCCACTGATAAAGAAACTGCTCCTCGAACCCCTAATGAAGGCCACATACGGGGCATCATTCAGTCCCAAATTATGGTCTTTTGCAGGGGGCAAGAGAGCTTCATCGGGGTCGCAGAGACGCACGCCAACCTCACCAAAAGCGGCTTCCACGTCCGCACGGTAGACGATCCCGTCTGCACGCTTGAACAGCTTGCCGGAGACGATGCAGAACATCACCGTCTCGACACCCTGCCGTTCGGTCGGGAAGTTGTTGTCGGTGATGTCCCTGTCTACGCCATGGTATCGACCCTCTTTGGTGAGTTGGGCGATGACGTGCGAGCTCCGGTCGAGCCGGAGCACGATCTTGTTGTCCGCGATTGCTTTTTTGAGTGTTTCCGACATTTTTACTCTCCTTTTGTGTTTGTCTTTCCCCGCGCCCGTCGCAGAGTTAGACAATTTAATTTATCATATATATAATACTTGTAAATACTATATGTCAGTAAATAATGATAAAATATGCTAAAATAAAGCAAAATAATGATATAAATTACAAAATGTAAGTGATTATTGACACAATTTAGCTGTTGTGATAGGATAGAAAAATCTATCTTGGATATTTAGCCACCAAACCTATGGAAAACTTAATCAAGGATCTCGGACTTGATGAAAACGAGGCGAATGTATATCAAGCCCTTTTAGAACTTGGGCCGTCTACTGTTAGCCAAATAACAAGAAAAGCGGGAATTACCCGAACATTCGGCTATCAAATTTTAGAAAAGTTAAGTGTGTATGGATTTGCCAATCGTGTATCGGGGGAGGGTGCAAAAATTCGTTTTGTAGCAGAACACCCAAGGCGATTAGTACAGTTTATACAAAATAGAAAAAATCAATGGGAAAGACGTCTTAAAGAAGCAGAAGACAGATTACCTGATTTAGTATCTTTGTATAAACTTGCCGATAAACCTACTATTAAATATCTGGAAGGCATAGAAGGAGTAAAGTCAATTTTCATCCAAACACTTGAGTCAAAAGAGGAAATTTTTTCTATTTTGGACATCGAGGGTTGGGATATTCCTGAATTTCAAAGTTGGGGTAGAGAATATAACCGAGAAAGGAGTGCGCGGAAAGTAAAAGAAAGAATACTTATGTATGACACGCCACAAGGTAGGGAGTGGATGGATGACTATCGGGGTTCGTTCAAATATACAAACTGTCGTTGGATAAAGCCCGAAGATTTACCAGGAATTAGCGAATTCGGTGGCGAAATAAATGTTTATGAAAATAAAGTTGTAATGGCCTTGTTGAAAAAGCCAAACATAATGGGGGTGGTGATTGAAAGCCAAGCATTGTCAAATATTTTAAAAGGTTTGTTTGAGTTGGCGTGGAAGCAAGGTATTGAAGTCAAAAGAAAAAAATAAAAAATCGTCCCGCCCGAACAAACGGGCGGGTCTCCTTATTTCCCCTTATGAAATAATCATCAAAATTCGCCCCTCAATTATCAAAAAATCGAAAAATGAAAATAATTTATTTCCGATAACGTCCGTGAATAACTGAAGTTTGGTGGCGGTAAAATTTGGAGCGAAGCGACATACCGCCGCCAAATTTGGGTGAGCGAATGAAGTGTAGCGGAATGAGTGAACCAGTTATTCATTGTTAAGTGATGTTGCGCTGATTTTATTTGCAATATCCTGTTGCCTTGTCGTAAGTCATGTTCTTGGAGCAAATACAAGCCGCACCAGACATTTCGCCACCCGATTCTTCACAACTATTTACGATGATATCCATAAAGAATCCATAATCTCCATATGGTAATCCGATTGAGGCCGCAAAAGCATCGCCAGCTGGCCCACCAATGCTCGATTGACAATATCCTGTGGATTTATCGTACATCTCTTCTTGCGTTTGCGGCCCTTCGAGTGGGCATTCACAGGTATTGTTGCTAAACGAACCACCACTTTTTTCACAGTTATATTTTACGACTCCAGCAAATTCATTTGTAGAACTAACTGTTGTTGTAACTTCTGGTTCGTTTATTTCTTGTTCTTGCGTATCAACGGGTGGCGAAATTTTTGATTGATTTGTTTGCCATAAATATGTGCTACCACTTCCAATAAGTGCGGCGATTATAGCAACGAGGATTATTTTGCTTGCTTGTGACATAAATGTTTTTTGGTTAAAATTCAAATTTAGTTTACGGGAAAATCAGCGCAATTTCAGCTAACTCCCTATATCCCAACCTATTATTTTTTTGGCTAAAATATGATATAATTTGTATGGAATATTGGCCACAGAATATGTATCTGTGAATATATAAAATAGTATAGCATTACGTATGGATAAAAGCAACACATTTTCTTCACTTACAAGAGAGTTGAAAATTAGAAACTATAGTACAAAAACTATTCGTTTATATCTCTACTATAATAATGAGCTGTTGCGTTTTGTCCAAAAAGATCCACGCCGCGTAACGATGGAAGATATAAAAGACTATCTTGATTACTTGGCGAACAACAAATCCGCGAGTACTGTTTCGGTAGCATACGGCGCATTACAATTTTATTATAAAGAAGTATGTGGTCGATCATTTTTTGTACATACAAAAAGACCAAAAAAAGAAAAGAAAATACCTATAATACTTTCAAAAGAAGAGATAAAATGTATGATTGAAATTACCACAAATCCAAAACACAAAACTATGATTCAAATTTTGTATGGTGCGGGTATGCGCGTGAGTGAGCTTACTCATCTTAAGATGAGTGATATTGATTTTGATAGAAATATGATTCATATTGTGCGAGGAAAAGGTGCAAAAGATCGGTTGGTACAGTTGCCAAAAACAGTAGTGCCTATTTTGCTCAGACAAAAACGACTCAAAAAAGACTCAGACTTTCTATTTACCAATGGATGTCGAGGTGGAAAATTGACTGAGACAACCATACAAAAAGTAGTATCTCATGTAGCAAAAAATGCAGGTATCGCAAAACATATTTCACCCCATACACTTCGTCACAGTTTTGCTACTCACTTGCTTGAAAATGGTACAGACATACGCTATATTCAGGCACTACTTGGTCACGCAAAACTTGAAACTACACAAATATATACGCATGTCGCAACTCAAAACTTACAAAAAATCACAAGTCCACTCGATACTTGACGCAATGTCTATAAACCGATACAATACTCAATAATCAACGTCAATTTTTCATTTTTCATTTTTCATTTTTCATTTTTTATTCTTAACTCCTAACTCTTATGTCCTCACGCCTAGACCGTCTCATGCAACTAGCTCAAAAAACTGGTGATACCCTTATTATTCATGATAGAGAAGGTCGTGATATGGTACTTCTCGATGTTGATCGCTATGAATCACTGGTTGATGAACAGTATGACAGTTGCGGGAGCTTTGAAGATGTGGATTTGTATGACATGTCCGAAGGTCAGATGCTCAATAAAATAAATCGTGATATTGCAGTATGGCGCAGTCATCGAGAGGAGGATGAACGAGGGCACCGTGCTCGGGTTTTGGAGCAAGATCTGGATCAAAATCCACTACCAGATCCGTTTGAAGAAGATTTTAGCCATTCAAGCGACTGGCACAAGGCCGGGTCTATACTTGCAGATAAACATGCTCAATTGAGCCGTGAGGCGGGCAGAGATGATGGATATTATGAGTATGAAGATGAGAGTGGTCTGCATTTTGGCAAAAAAAGTCCGTTAAAAAGATATACAGCAGATAGAAACGAAACACCTGATTTTGGTTCATATATTCCACATTTTGATGATGAAGATGACGAGGATGCAGAAGATGATGAGGATTTTTTACCTAATTTTTATCCCTTTGGTGTTGATACCGAAGCGAGTGAGAAGAGTGGGGGAGAAGACAATTTTTATGATACCCGTGAAAAACGCGAAATTCCCTTTGTGGAGCATGGGGCTGTTGAAATGAGAAAAGACGACGATGAGGATCCGGTGTTTTTTGAAGAACCTATTTAGGATATAAATTAGGGATACGAAATACGAACTTTACGAAATTACGAACACCAAACACTTTCGTAATTTCGTACTGTTCGTATTTCGTATCCATTTCATTTCGTAATTTCGTACTGTTCGTATTTCGTATCCATTTCATTTCGTAATTTCGTACTGTTCGTATTTCGTATCCATTTCATTTCGTAATTTTCGTATCCATTTCATTTCGTAATTTCGTACTGTTCGTATTTCGTATCCATTTCATTTCGTAATTTCGTACTGTTCGTATTTCGTATCCATTTCATTTCGTAATTTCGTACTGTTCGTATTTCGTATCCCTTATATTGTCCCCAATTTATCCCCTTGACGAAATTTTTGTTTTCATATATACTCACCTCGCATATTTTATGCATTTTTGGTTTGTTATTGTATAGGGAGTTTTGTAAACTTCCATACAGTCGTATAGAAATATTTTTTATTAATACTATTTTCGCCGCTGGATCACAAAACTCACCTTGACCATTCGAGGGAGTGCGGCCCAGACTAGCGTAGAAATATGGCAGAATTTCAGAGAACCAAACCGCACGTAAACGTCGGTACAATTGGTCACGTAGACCACGGTAAGACCACGCTTACGGCAGCAATTCTTAAAGTTGCGGCTGCGCATGGTCTTGTCGCACAAGTAAAAGACATTGACCAGATCGATGCAGCTCCGGAAGAAAAGGCGCGTGGTATTACTATCGCGACTGCTCATGTGGAGTATGAATCAAGCAGTCGCCACTATGCGCATGTGGATTGTCCGGGTCATGCGGACTATGTCAAAAATATGATCACTGGCGCCGCTCAAATGGATGGAGGTATTTTGGTGGTATCTGCAGCAGATGGTCCGATGCCTCAGACTCGCGAACACATCCTCCTTGCTCGCCAGGTTGGAGTACCTCGAATTGTGGTATTCCTCAACAAAGTCGATCAAGTATCTGATCCAGAACTTATTGACCTTGTAGAAGAAGAAGTTCGTGATCTTTTAAAAAAATATGAATTCCCTGGAGATGAAACCCCGATCATTCGTGGTTCAGCCTTGAAAGCTCTTGAAAATCCAAATGATGATGTTGCATCAAAACCAATTTTGGATTTGTTGAATACACTCGATACCTATATCCCAGAACCTGTTCGCCAACTCGACAAAGACTTCCTCATGCCGATTGAAGATGTATTTTCCATCGAAGGCCGTGGAACTGTTGTTACGGGTCGTATTGATCGAGGTGTGGTTAAGATTGGGGACGAAGTTGAAATTGTCGGTGTGAGGACTGAAAGTAGCAAGACTACGGTTACGGGAGTTGAAATGTTTAACAAACAATTGCAACAAGGTCAAGCAGGAGACAATGCCGGAGTATTGCTTCGCGGCACCAAAAAAGACGAAGTAGAGCGTGGGCAGGTGCTTGCAAAACCGGGCACTATCAAGCCGCATACTGAAATTGAAGCTGAGGTATATGCGCTTACCAAAGAAGAAGGTGGACGGCATAAACCATTTTTCAATGGGTATAAGCCGCAATTCTACATCAGAACTACTGATGTTACCGGGGATGTACAATTACCAGCTGGAGCTGAAATGGTGATGCCGGGAGATACGGTCAATCTTACCATTAAACTCATCGTTCCGGTCGCTATCGAAGAGCAAATGCGCTTTGCCATTCGTGAAGGTGGACGAACCGTCGGCGCAGGAGTGGTAACTAAAATTATCAAATAATAAAGATGCCAAGCCCCCCGAGATACTTCAGGGGGCTTGTGGTATTTTAAACTGTTCATTTATTTATCTTATGGCAGATACCGGCAAACAACAAACTAAGACAGAAGGGCCAAAAATTCGGGTAAAAATTCGCGCATATGATCATAAGGTGATCGATGTTGCGACAAAAACAATTATTGACACTGCGGAGAGAAATGGCGTAACCGTGATCGGACCTGTACCCTTGCCAACCACAAAAAACAAATATAGTGTCAACCGCGCGACATTTGTCCACAAAACTGCTCAAGAACAGTATGAAATCCGTACGCACAAACGTGTGCTTGATATTGTGGGTGCGACTCCAAAAGCTATAGACGCATTGATGAATTTGAACTTGCCGAGCGGAGTGGAAGTTGAGATCAAGATGATGTAATTTACGGGAAATTCAAAGTTCAAAACTCTAAATCCAAAAATGAAATTGCGAGGAAGGTATTACTTGTCGGTGTTCCTGCCTGCCGGCAGGCAGGTCTGACCACCGACCACGTAAAAAACACGTGGCTGATTTGTACTAATCTTTTTCCGACTAACGTCGAAGGTGATAACAGGTGCTTGAGTACAACTTTAGGTGTTTAAACCTTCTTTTCACAATAAATATAGCTGAACACATATTTAGAGTTGAGAGTTTATGAGTATTGTGGTCTTATTTGTCCCCAGTGAAATCCTTGACAGTAGTAAAAAAATGCGCTATATTAGTGCCGATATAAAAAAATTAGTAGAGACAATATACAAAATTGGCAGATAAGATTCTCTCAAATACGCGAAATTTGAGTGGAAAACATCTGTGTTACGAGATGTGTATTGTGAGGAGTTCACATCATTATAATTTACAATACAGCCTTACAATTCCTTGCACACGAAGATTTGGTGCAATTTTTTAAAGAGGCTAGAAGGAAACACACTAATCTTACCATGCCTGCCTGCAGGCAGGAATCAACACGAATTAAGATTTAATGAGGTTCCTTCTAGTTTTTTGTTACTATGTAAAATCGACCCTTTTTTGATAGGGTAAAAAGTAGGATTAGAATAAGGGTGTATATCTCCCAAAGTTGGTTTGACCTGTAGCATACTATGAAATTCATAATTGGAAAAAAACTTGGCATGACTCAGGTATTTCGAGAAGACGGAACCGTTGTTCCGGTGACGCGAGTACAGGCAGGTCCATGCGTCGTGACTCACGTGAAAAATGATCAAGGCGGCCCTGCGGTGCAGCTCGGATTTGGAGTACAAAAGGTATTTCGATTGACTAATCCTGAGAAAGGGCATTTGCAAGATATTCATGTCAATAACAATACACATTTGACCGTGTCTCATGTGCATGAGTTTAAAAATACCAATGAACTTAAACGAGGTGATGTATTTGGTGTAGATATTTTTGAACAAGGTGAAAAGGTACAGGTAACAGGAACATCGAAAGGTAAAGGGTTCCAAGGTGTGGTCAAACGTCATGGATTTGCCGGAGGTCCTGCAACGCATGGACACAAAGATAATTTGCGTATGCCAGGTAGCATTGGTGCGGGTGGAGTACAACGTGTGTTCAAAGGTATGCGGATGGGAGGACATATGGGTGATGCGCGCGTTACGGTCAAAAATCTTGAAATTCTTAAAGTTGACCCACTGCACAATGAGTTATTAGTAAAAGGCGCGATTCCCGGAGCTCGAAATGGTATCGTATATATCTACACTGCCGCTGGGACTATTGCAATTAAAATTATTGAACCATACGCGGTTGAAGAAGTTAATCATGTTGGACAAAGCGATCAGGCAACTGAAGTTGAATCGGTTGTAGAAGTTGGGGTCGAAAATTCAGCGCACGAAGAAGTCATCCTTGAAGCTGTTGCAACAGAAACTCCAGTTGCTGGACAGGAATCGCTTACAGAAAAAATGAAAACAACCTAAGTATTTTGAATTACGAAACTCCCTCGCGCGACGCAACTCATCCCTCGCCCCTCTCTTGAGAGAGAGGGGAAACTCACGTGTCTCCCTCTCTATCAAGAGAGGGCGGGGGTGAGTTGCGTTCACAAAAAATGGTTTCGTAATCCAAAGTAAGTAAATTATAGTATGGCAATAATTGCGGTATACAATGTGTCAGGAGAAAAAACAAGAGATCTTGAAATACACGATGCCATATTTGGGTTGCCTTCAAAAAAAGAAGTGGTGCATCAAGTATATGTCGCGATGCAGGCGAATGCGCGGCAGTCATGGGCAGATACCAAAGATAGAGGCGAGGTTCGCGGTGGAGGTAAAAAACCATGGAAACAAAAAGGAACCGGCCGAGCTCGACACGGATCTATACGTTCCCCGATTTGGTCAGGCGGCGGTATTACCTTTGGACCCTTGAGTGTCCGAAATTACACACAAAAAATCAATAAAAAAGTAAAAAAACAAGCAGTACAGATGTGTCTTTCAGACAAGGTACGCGATGGCAAATTGTATGCGCTTGAGTCTCTCGACGTGGGAGCTCAGACAAAAGATGTCGCTGCCATGTATCTTACATTGCCGGGATCTGGAAGAAAGACATTGGTACTTGTAGATGGAATCAATAGTAATCTATTACGTACGACTCGAAATATCAAACAGATTGATGTCCTACAGGCAAGAGATGTAAGTGTGATTGATTTGATGCATCATCAGTATATCATTGTTGATGAACAAGCTATTGCCGTATTAGTGAATCGCTTGTCTTAAATAATTTGCAATTATTTATATATGGGTTTACTTGGAAAATGGTTTAAAAACAAACGGAAAGAACAGCTCAATGCAACGAGTAGTGTTGTGTTGGAAACTGAACAGACACAAAAGACCACTACAAGAAAAAATGTTGCCGCAGTATCTAGCGCATATCGAGTTATCAAAAAGCCGTTCGTAAGTGAGAAAGCAGGCAGTGCTGAAATGCATGGAACCTATACCTTTGTCGTACCTACGGATGCATCTAAAACACACATTAAACATACAATTAAAGAATTGTATGGAGTAATGCCTCTCAAAGTTGCAACGATGCAACTTGAAGGAAAATGCATACGATTTGGATACAAACACGGACGGCGAAGCGATTGGAAAAAAGCGATTATCACCTTAGCAAAAGGACTATCAATTGATATTCATGAAGGTGTATAATACATTGATTTCGCAGATTGTAATGGATTTCACTGATTAGATTGGTTCAAACGAATCACACAATCAGTGTAATCCAAATAAATCAGTGAAATCAATGTTGAAACTATGTCTATACGAACATACAAACCAACTACTCCGGGACGACGCAATTCGAGAGTGCAGGATTTTTCTGATATTACCAAACATAAACCCGAAAAATCCTTACTTGCAGTTATCAAAAAAACTGGCGGAAGAAATAATACGGGAAAAATTACCGTGCGTCATAAAGGCGGGGGAGTGAAGCGCATGTACCGTATGATTGATTTCAAACAAGCTACATTTGATATGCCTGCGACTATTCGCGCAATAGAGTATGACCCAAATCGCGGACCTCGCATTGCACTTGTATCCTATGAAAATGGAGAAAAAAGGTATATACTATGCGAAGCGAGTATGAAAGTTGGAGATGTCGTAGTTTCATCAAAAAATAAAATTGAACCACTCAAAGGAAATCGAATGCCGCTTGCGTATATTCCTGCAGGTATGTTTGTCTATAATGTAGAATTACAACCAGGCAAAGGCGGACAAATTGTTCGAGGCGCGGGGAATGGCGCCCAACTTATGGTGATTGAAGGAATGTATGCACAGCTGAGATTGCCTTCCTCAGAATTGCGGCTGGTTTCAAGGAACTGTATGGCAAGTGTTGGCCAAGTGGGCAATTCTGATTACAAATTGATCAGATGGGGAAAAGCAGGACGTATGCGTTATCGAGGTATCAAACCAACTGTGAGAGGCAAAAATATGAATCCAGTAGATCATCCGCATGGAGGTGGTGAAGGGCATAGTCCGATAGGCCTTAAAAAAGGCCCTCGAACCAAATGGGGTAAACCCGCACTTGGCGTCAAGACCAGAAAACCGCAACAGTCAGATAAGTTTATTGTATCGCGGCGAAAAAGTAGTAAAAAGAAACACTAATCTTAACACGAATTTGCACGAATATATATTTTGTGCAAAGAGAAGTGGATTAGTAAAATTAAAATTGATATAAATTATTTAATTATTCGTGTAGATTCGTGTTAAAATTAGTGTTTATATGTCAAGAAGTTTGAAAAAAGGGCCCTATGTTGATCCGCGAGTACTTGCAAAAGTAAGGAAGGCGAGAAACAGCGGAGATAAAAAAGCTATCAAAACATGGTCGCGTGCCTGTACGATTAGTCCTGAAATGGTGGGTTTGGTATTTGCAGTACACAATGGCAAAGATTTTCTTGACGTATTTGTCGAAGAAAACATGGTTGGGCATCGGCTTGGTGAGTTTTCCCCAACTCGTAAATTTCGAGGCCATGGCGGTAAGATGGCTAAAGAAGAGGCTAGTGCGAGTGCGGCAAAATCTGCTCCAGCTCCTCTCGCTAAAAAATAATGTACTATGCACGTACAGGCAAAAGCACAACTCAATTCGTTGCGAATGTCTCCTCAGAAAGTTCGCTTGCTGAGTGATCTTGTTCGCGGGCTGAGTGTATCTGATGCATTGCGGCAGCTTTCTTTTTCACAAAAACATGCTGCTCGTCCGCTTAAGAAATTGGTAGAATCAGCTCGTGCAAATGCAGTGCACAATCATTCACTCAAAAAAGAAACACTCAAAATTGAAACTATTTTTGTCAATGAAGGATCTGTACTCAAACGATGGATGCCGCGTGCTATGGGCAGAGCAACACCAATTCGAAAACGAACATCACATATTACACTCATATTGTCTGGTGATGTAGATGAAAAATTAGCAAAAGAGATGAACGCAAACCTAACACATGTAAAAAATCAAGACCAAGACATAGAAGTAGTTTGAAATTTAGTAACTACTCACCCTACTTTACTCGTGAACGCAACTCACCCCTGCCCTCTCTTGGAAAGAGAGGGAGACTCACGTGTTTCCCCTCTCTATCAAGAGAGGGGCGAGGGGTGAGTTGCGTCGCGCGAGGGAGTTTCGTAATTCAAAGAAATTAATACATTGTTTTGAAATTAGAAATTAGATATTTGATATTTAGAAAATATGGGTCACAAAGTACATCCGCAAATTTATCGAACAGGCATTCTGTTTCCATGGGCTTCACGTTGGGTGAGCACGCGTAATTACCGCCAATTTTTACAGCAAGACATCACTATTCGTGAATATGTATTGAAGAAATTTTTGGATGCGCATATTGATTCTGTGTATGTTGAGCGCAGTCCAAAAAATATTATTATTACGATATGTGCTGCAAAACCGGGTGTAATTATCGGACGCGGCGGACACGGGCTTGATGATCTTCGAAAAGATATAGAGCGCAAATTTTTGAACATGTCTACCAAAGTAAAATTGAATATTCAAGAAGTTCGCCACCCATCCTTGTCATCTGCAATTGTGGCGCAAACTATTGCTCAAGATATTGAAAATCGTATGCCATTTCGACGCGTGATGAAACAGACTATTGAGCGTGTGATAAAAGCCGGCGCGAATGGAATCAAAATTTCAGTTTCAGGACGTTTGAATGGCGCTGAAATCGCGCGTACTGAAAAGTTGTCCCATGGCAAGATCCCACTGATTACGCTTCGAAGCAATGTTGACTATGTGAGTCAGCGCGCCGAGACTATATATGGTACAATTGGTATTAAAGTGTGGATTTATAAAGGTGAATCATTTGACATGATAGATAAGCTCACACATATACAAGAGGATTTTAAAGTTAAAAAGTAATAGTTGGCACTATCACTGTATGCTTATACCCAAAAAAGTAAAACACAGAAAGTGGCATAAACCACGCCATAAAAATAAAGGTGTTGCAAGCAGAACTATTACGCTTGCGTTTGGCGAATTCGGACTTAAGGCAACTAGTCATGGCTGGGTTAGTTCACGGCAAATCGAGTCTGCCCGCCGCGTATTGTCCCGTTTTGTACGGCGCGGTGGAAAAGTCTGGATTCGTATTTTTCCTGATCGGCCGGTTACTAAAAAAGGTTCTGAAGTTCCTATGGGCGGGGGTAAAGGATCACCGGATTACTATGTGAGTACGGTAAAACCAGGAACCGTGATGTTTGAAATGGATGGTATTCCAGAAAGTTCAGCTCGCGAGGCATTATTAGAAGCAGCATATAAATTACCGGTAACGTGTATATTTGTGAAAAAATAAAAAATAGTGATTACATGAATTATACTGGATTACACTGAACTGTGTATGCATCATCTGTGAAATCCATTACAATCTGTGTAATCAATGTATAATCTGTGTAATCAATGTATAATCAGTGTAATCAATGTATAATCTGTGAAATCAATGTATAATCTGTGTAATCAATGTATAATCTGTGAAATCAATGTATAATCTGTGTAATCAATGTATAATCAGTGTAATCAATGTATAATCTGTGTAATCAATGTATATGGAATACAAAGAATTGAAAAATAAAAATGTTAAAGAATTGGATGAACTGCTTAATGAAACGCGTGATGAGCTTCGCCAACTTAGCTTTAAGGCGGGTGAAAATCAATTGAAGAATGTACGAAAAATTCGTATCGCGAAAAAGACCATTGCTCAAATTCTTACTGCATGTACTGCGCACGCAAGGGTGTAATTTTTTTAACTAAATTATGAACGTATGAAAACTAACAAGGTACAACGCAGACGACTCGAAGGCGTGGTAGTCAGTGTCAAAGAGCACAAGACTATCCATGTATGCGTTACAACTATCAAAATGCACCCAAAATACAACAAGCAATTTTCAACTAAAAAGAACTATGCCGTGCATGATGAACACGCGAGAGCACAGCTTGGCGACAAGGTTGTATGTGAAGCATGTAGACCAATGAGTAAGACAAAAAGTTGGACATTGGTGAAAGTTCTGTAATTTGAGTTTTGACACAGAAACTAGTTAGATGTAAAAAATTTAGATAAAAAAGTATGATTCAGCACAGAAGTATCCTACGCGTAGCAGATAATAGCGGAGCAAAACGACTCATGTGTATTCGTGTACGGGGCGGGTATAAAAAACGATTCGCGCACGTGGGAGATATTATTACCTGTTCTGTAAAAGAAGCTACTCCTCGCACTCAAATAAAAAAAGGCGAGGTTGTGCATGTAGTCATCGTACGACAAAAAAAAGAAATGCGGCGGGGAGATGGCACCTATATTCGATTCGACGAAAATGCGGCAGTTATCATTGATCAAAAAACAAAAGAACCAAAAGGCACACGTATTTTTGGACCGGTAGCGCGTGAACTGCGTGCGAAAGGGTACCAAAAAATTGTATCTTTGGCCCCGGAAGTGTTATAAACATTGATTTCGCTGATTATCATGGATTTCACCGATTGTTCTGTGGATGTGTATAAATCAGTGTAATCATATAAAAATCAGTGTAATCAATGTCTAATCTGTGTAATCAATGGTATGAAAATAAAAATAGGCGACAATGTACAAGTACTGAGCGGTAAAGATCGAGGTAAAACTGGAAAAGTTGTTCAAGTACTTATTAACAAACACACTGCGCAGTCGTATGTGGTTATTGAAGGTGTAAATATATTGAAAAAACATCTGCGCGCAGGTCAAAAACAGCAAAAAGGACAAATTATTTCATTACCCGCGCCAATTCATGTAAGTAATGTTATGCTGATTGATCCAAAATCAGGAAAAGCTACCCGTGTTGGGTACAAAAAAGAAGGCGACACCAAAAAACGTATTGCACAAGTAAGTAATGAATTTATTGATTAATTTGTGTTATGAATTCACCATTGTACAAAATGTATACAGAGATTGTAGTACCAGCCCTTAAAGCCGAGGGTGGCTACAAAAATGTCATGCAAGTACCTCAGATAAAAAAGGTTGTGCTTAATGTTGGATATGGACGTCATGCAAAAGACAAGCAATATATTGAACGCGTAGAACGAACTCTGACACTCGTGACTGGTCAAAAACCAGTACGCAACAAAGCGACGAAATCAATTTCAAATTTTAAAATCAGACAAGGCATGGAAATCGGATCCTCAGTTACTTTGCGAGGAGACCATATGTACAATTTTTTATATCGACTCATCAATTTGACCTTGCCCCGTGTTCGAGATTTTCGAGGACTTACTGCAAAAAGTTTTGATAGACAAGGAAATTATGCGCTTGGACTCAAGGAGCAATTGGCTTTTCCTGAAATCAGCGGAGACGCGGCGGACAGTATTCATGGACTTCAAATAATTATTACGACGAGCGCAAGAACTCAAAAAGAAGGCCTTGCATTACTTAAAAAAATAGGTTTTCCTTTTACACAAAAATAATGATATATGGCTACACAGGCACAAAAAGCAAAAACATTTATCCATACACCAAAATATAGCTCTCGAATTGTGAATCGTTGTTGGAAATGCGGAAGAAAACACGGCTACATCAGAAAGTTTGGATTATGCCGTATTTGTTTTAGAGAGTTGGCAAATACAGGTGAACTTCCGGGCGTTGTCAAATCAAGTTGGTAAGTAATTACAAAATTTCAATTTTAAAAGAAATAATAATAAGTATCATTAATTATGATGACCGATCCTATTGCAGACATGCTCACACGAATCAGAAACGCACAGTTGTCCAAACGACAAACTGTTGATGTGCCTTTTTCAAAGCTTAAACATATGATTATCGAGATCTTGTTAGAGACAGGATATATTTTAAGCTGTGAAAAAAGTGAAGGCATGCCCTCAATACTTACAATTCATCTCAAATATATTGATAAAAAACCGGCAATTACTGCAATTAATCGTGAAAGCAGTCCAGGACATCGCAGTTATCGGCATGCAGGCAAATTACCACGCGTGCTCAATGGATATGGTATGGCGATTATTTCTACGTCTCAGGGTTTGATGACCGATGCACAAGCTCGAAAAAAGGGAATTGGCGGAGAAGTGATGTGTTCGGTATATTAAACATTGATTACACTGATTATGACAGATTTCACAGAAAAAATGCCATAGTTCATATATAATCAGTGTTCAGTGTCATCCATAATAATCAGTGAAATCAATGTAAAAATATGTCAAGAATTGGAAAACAACTTATTGAAATTCCCCAAGGTGTGACCGTTACGCTTATTGATAATATGTTGACTGTGCACGGGCCAAAAGGAATTCTGAAACGAGCTATCCATCCACATGTGAGTGTACAGATTGTCGACAATACTATAACAGTAAACGTTTCTAATACGGAAGATAAAGCAACCCGATCCTTGTGGGGCACTTTTGCCGCGCATATCAAAAATATGGTAACAGGGGTAGTAACTGAATTTAAAAAAGAACTGGAAATAAATGGAGTTGGATACAAAGTAGCGATGCACGGAACGGATCTCAAATTAGATGTTGGTTTTTCTCATCCGGTAATTTTTCAAATTCCTACAGGTATTACTGCATCAACTGAAAAAAATGTGATTACACTTACCAGTGCAGATAAAGAATTGTTGGGTAGCATTGCATCTCAAATTCGTGCGATTAGAAAACCTGAACCATACAAAGGAAAAGGGATCAAATATATCGATGAAGTGATTCGACGAAAAGCAGGCAAGACTTCCGCAAAATAATCGTTTCTCTAAATAATTGCTATGAAACAAAAAACTACAGAGGAAAAACGACATCGTAGACATGTCCGAAGCCGAACTCGTATTTCGGGTAGTATGAAACGTCCGCGATTGAGTGTATTTCGAAAAAAACAGCCGAAGCATTTGCGCTTGGTGTTGCGCTTGCAAAAAAAGCACAAGAAAAAGGCATTAGTACTGTTGTATTTGATCGTGGCGGATATGCATACCATGGACGTGTGGCAGCATTGGCTGACGGAGCGCGAAAAGGCGGATTGGTATTTTAACTAGTAATTAGTAATTAGTTACTGTGTAAAAAGTCCAAAACCCTAAACTCAAAACTCAAAACAAAATATTATACATATCGTAACTACTCACCCTGCTTTATACTCGTGAACGCAACTCTCCCCTCGCCCCTCTCTTACGGAAGAGAGGGGAAACACACGTTCACCTGTCTCCTTTCTCTTCGGTAAGAGAAAGGCGGGGATAGAGTTGCGTTCACCAGACATAGGGTGGTGAGTAGTTACTACATATCTAAATTATTAGAAATACGAAGTTAATAAGTTATCGGTATGTCAAAACATCAAGGGAAACGAAAGCCAAAACAACAAAAGGAAAAGCCTGAATTTGATCAGACGATTGTTGATCTTGCGCGTGTAACCCGTGTTACCACGGGTGGAAAACAAATGAGTTTTCGAGCGCTCGTACTTATCGGCGACAGAAATGGCCGTGTGGGGTATGGTGTTGAAAAGGGCAGTGATGTACAGATTGCCGTAGATAAGGCAGTACGACACGCAAAGAAAAGTTTGATCACTGTTCCGTTTGATGAGGTGACCATTCCTCACCGCGTTGAATCAAAATTTAAGGCAGGAAAAGTCATGATCAAACCAGCGCCTCAAGGTTCCGGAATTATTGCAGGAAGCGCTATTCGACTCGTCCTTGAACTTGCCGGCGTTCCAAACGCAAGCGCAAAAATGCTCGGCAAATCTGGAAATAAAATTTCAAATGTAAAAGCAACCTTTGAAGCGCTTACATCATTCAAGCGAGAAGCTGTGCAAAAAATGATGAAAAAGAACGCAGACGCAAAAGCCTTGAACGTCAAAAAAATAGCATTGCCGTCTGTTGTTGATGTTGAGGTTGATGTTGAGTCAAATCCAATTGTAAAAAAAATAGTCGGCACTACGGTAAAAGAACAAAAGAAACTCAAAAAGAGTTTTGAGGTAGATATCTAATCTGAGTATAACTCTAACTGGTATGACACTTACCCCATCAAATATTTCTTCTAAGCGCATCAAAAGAAATGTCAAGCGAGTCGGTCGCGGCAATGGGTCCGGAAAAGGAACCTATAGCGCACGTGGTATGAAAGGACAACGAGCCAGATCCGGCGGTAAACGCGGGCTTCTTAAAAAAGCCATGAAAGCCCAACTTCAAAAAATTCCAAAAAGTAGAGGGTTTAATACTATCGCAACAAAAGCTGAGACAGTGTCTCTTGCAACTCTTGAACGCGTGGCTGAAGTTGGTGTAGATGTTACTCCATTTTTTCTCAAGAAAAAAGGCGTGGTCAAAAATCCTCGAAATGGTGCTAAGATTGTTGCAACAGGAACTCTAACCAAAAAACTTACACTCAAAAATTGTTTGGCTACAAAAACAGCGGTAGTAGCAATTGAAAAAGTAGGTGGCACACTCAGCGTGTAGTGTTACAAGCGTATTTGATTACGTAAGTTTTAGCAAACTCATCAAATGTCCACATATGTTGGAATTTGTATTTCGATATTAGAATTTGTTTCGAATTTCGACATCCCTGCCTGCCGGCAGGCACGGCGACGAATTTAGAATTTAATATATTGGTATGTGGGATGCATTTTTACGAATTTGGAAATTAACCGATCTGCGCGCTAAGATTATTTTTGTGTTACTCATGCTTGTGATAGTCCGAGCTAGCGCGCATATTCCAGTTCCGGGAATTAATACTCAAAATTTGAGTGCATTTCTCGAAGGAAATCAAATTTTAGGTCTCATAAATTTATTTTCCGGCGGTACCATAGAAAATTTTTCCATTGTGATGCTTGGTGTCGCTCCATATATTACCTCCTCAATTATTTTTCAATTGCTTGCGATGGTAGTGCCGCGTCTTGAAGAAATGACCAAAGAAGGAGAAAGCGGACAACAACGAATAAACATGTATACACGCTTGGCTACCGTGCCGCTCGCCTTATTACAGGCCTTTGCCATGATCAAATTACTTTCGCAATCACAGTACAATATCATGGGGGAAGTTGACGCATACAAATTTGTTTCTATCATGATTATGATCACTGCCGGCACCGTGTTTCTCATGTGGATTGGCGAACTCATTTCGGAAAAAAGTATTGGAAATGGAATTTCATTATTGATTTTTGCAGGTATCATCTCAGCACTCCCAACGGCGCTGCAAAATGCAATCATCAATTACAATCCGTCGCAATTGTATTTATATCTATTATTTATCGCGCTTACGATTATTACGGTTGTGGGTGTTGTCGTGATCAATGAAGGTCAACGAAATATCCCGGTCAGTTATGCCAAACAAGTCCGAGGAGGTAGATCCTTTGGCGGGAATACATCCCATTTACCGCTTCGCATCAATATGGCAGGTGTTATTCCAATCATTTTTGCAATCTCTGTTGTACTTTTCCCTCCAATGATTGCGCAGTTTTTTGTAAATAACGCAGGGTTTTTTGGAAAAGCATCTCGAGGTGTCATATTTCTTTTCAACAATCAGCTATTTTACGCAATTCTTTATTTTCTCCTTGTGTTTGGCTTTACCTATTTTTACACCGCAGTTATTTTTCAACCGCAAAAAATGGCAGAGAATTTGCAGCGTCAAGGTGCCTTTATTCCCGGTATTCGACCGGGTAAAGAGACTGAAAAATATTTGCAAAGTACCATGAACAAATTATTATTTTCCGGTGCATTATTTCTCGGATTTATTGCAATTTTGCCGCTTATTGTAAAAGCATTTACCGGTTCACAAGCATTGGTGATTGGGGGTACGAGTTTACTCATCGTCGTGAGTGTTGCGATTGAGACTGTCAAACAAATTCAAGCGCAAATCAAGATGCATGAATATGATCATGTGTAGAATTTTCTCTTAAAGCTATTTTGAAACACTGTCTGAGAGGGTAGTGTTTTTTTGTATCGAGAGATATTAAACATATAATAAACATATATTTTACAAATATTAAACAAATATTAGTGAACGGTCACTAAATATTCGTCCAATATTTGTTTAATTTTAGGGATAAATAATGATGTGATGATTGACATCGCACTATTTTGGCTATATACTTTACTCATATGAAACTTACCAAAAAAGAACTACAAACTATCCGAAAAATTTTGAAACAGCATGAGGTGAAGCGCGCGGAACTTTTTGGTTCCTATGCGCGGGGTGAGGCACATAAGAGAAGTGATGTGGAT
>JACPGR010000047.1 GCA_016182415.1 Candidatus Magasanikiibacteriota bacterium | reverse complement strand
TACCGCCGAGATATGTTGAAGCATTAAGAGAGGCTAATGAGTTGGAAAGTTTGGCGATAAATACATCGTCCGTTCCAGCCAGTGCATTATCATAGCCACTA
Source organism: Candidatus Magasanikiibacteriota bacterium (assembly GCA_016182415.1). GTDB lineage: Bacteria > Patescibacteriota > Patescibacteriia > Magasanikbacterales > UBA922 > JACPGR01. The sequence goes on along the minus strand of JACPGR010000047.1, from coordinate 9,433 downwards.
ACGATGGGAAAATCCGCGGATGCAGTTTTGCCTGAAACAAAAACATTATTATTTACGTCAATGGCTATGGTGCCACTAAACTCAGATCCTATACCGCCGAGATATGTTGAAGCATTAAGAGAGGCTAATGAGTTGGAAAGTTTGGCGATAAATACATCGTCCGTTCCAGCCAGTGCATTATCATAGCCACTAACGATGGGAAAATCCGCGGATATGGTTCTACCAGCAATAAATATATTATTACTAGAATCTATCGCTATCGTAGGGGTATATTCGAAGTTAGAACCGCCCAAAAAAGTAGCTGTCTGTAATTGAGAAAGATCAGCTGAGAGTTTTGCAACAAAAATATCTAACATACCACGGCTCGACGTACTATATCCGCCGCTTGAATTTGGGAAATCTGAAGTTACAAGACCTGTTATAAAAATATTTCCATCTGAATCTACAGCTAAATCACCACCATATTCCGTGGCACTTCCTCCTAAAAAAGTAGCCGAGGTTAAAGAGGACAAGGTAGGGTCAATAATCAAATTTTTTCCATGATCATAATTCGCCAAACCAAATTTCACCATTCTTTTTTTAGTATCAATTTCATACCAAGAAGAAACAGACGAATCATCATTTTCTTGATATGTGAAGGGTGCTAGATGAGGAAAAACTTGTTCATCAATATGAAGTAATAAATCTCCCTGTTCACTTAAAGAAAGGGAATCCAGAGATAAAAACTTTAGTGTGATATCTCGTGGATCACCATCAGGCGATATGATAAAATCATACTTTATTATCCCATCGCGAAAGAAAAAAACAGCATCGATGTTTGGATAAATATTGTGGTAGATAACCTTACTGTACGTGTGAATTCCAGAGATTAGCTTTTCTGCACGAAAATAATTTATAGTAGTAGGCCGTATTTCTTCGCCAGCCACATCTACAAGATTTGAGGAATCAAAGAATTCCATTGTGTATTGATATCGTTCTTCTCCGTTTTGCTGTTCAAAAATCACACTTCGTGATGTAAAGTAGACACCACCGTTTTGTAACTGGCTATAAAATAAAAAATTCTCAGGGGCTTGCCCATAATTTTCAACAAAAAACGGTTGAACACTCGTTTGAATAGCATTCTGTATTTTTTGGATGTCATTTGTTTTAACAACATCATCTTCTGATATTTTATTATCAACAATATATGTGCGGGTTATGATGAGTAATACAAAAAGACCAACACAAAAGATACTAAGGAGAGCAAACAGAATTCTCTTATTTTCCATAAACCTTTGACACAAGAATAAAAATCTTACTGATCAAAAGTATAACAAGTTTTCAACTGTAATTCAAACAAAAAACCCCAGTTTTTGGGGATTTTCTGAAATTTATATATTTATAATAAACAAAATGTGCGTTCCCATAGAGATATTAAGCATTATTTTCTTAGGTTTACAACTGTAATCTTCGTAGTAGCTAACACTTTTTGTGCTCTTTGCGAAACATCTCTCAGTTGAATTGTATAAACACCAGTATCCATATTGGCGGTGCTGAATGTGTAAGGGAGTAAAATGGTAAAACTCTTTGAAGGAATACTAACCAATCCTGGCGTTATTAATTTTCCGCTTGAATTATACCATTGTATCTTAAACTGCCCATTTTGAAGTTTATCAAATGCATACAGACCAGGGTATACATTGACTGTGGCGGTACTATTGGGGTACACCGTAGAACTCGCTAGACTGAGCAAATACACTATTTTTTGAGGCAATATAGTGAATTGTTCACTTTCCGCCAAAAGTGTCGCATCATTTTTTTTGTATAGCCGCAATCGATATACACCCGGCTCAAGACCACCAGTACCATATACCAATTTTGTCTTTCCAGCACTTTCCAACATAAGCGTTGGGGCTAGAGAAACGTAAATATTGGTATCAAGATGTAAAAATTGAGAATTAACTGGCTCATTCAATACTTTCGGCAACATAAAATCTATTGATGTACCCTGAAAAAATTCAGGCTTATTACCACTAAGCGGCAATACGTCTTCACTCGTATTTTGTACTGATCCATCAAATAGTGAAACAAACATATCAACACCACCATTATATGACATATCAAAAGCGCTAACAGTGACCGGAAAATCAGCACTCTCTGTCAAGCCAGCAACATATACACCACCACTTTTTCCTAATGCAAGATATAATACATGTTCGTAATTGCTACCACCCAAAAGGGTTGAGACGGAAATAGTTTTTAAATCAGCGGAAAAGGTAGTTATAAATGCATCACCCGTTCCACTTCCAGAAGCAGAATTGATACTTGTATCATAAACACCCAGTGTCGTCGGAAAATTAAAACTTTGAGTAAACCCACTGACAGTTACCAAGCCACTCGTATCAATCACGATGTCATTGATTGCATCAAAACCCCATCCACCGAGATATGTTCCATACATAATCTGAGATAAATCGGCTGATATTGTTACCAAAAATCCATCCTGATCAAAAATGCCGTATCCTGTCTGAAATCCCCCGTGAGCTGTTTGATATGCACCAGAGGTCACAGGGAAGTCTGTGCTCATCGTTCCGCCAAACAAATAAATGATGCTATTCTGAACAACAGCATTCGTTGCCATCTCACTATCATTTCCTCCAACATACCGAGTACTCAAATGAAGATTTTCAGGAGAAAATTTTACCACAACAATATCCTGACCGCCTTTTTTTATATTTCCAGAAACGATTTTTGGAATATCCGCACTATTTGTATCTCCAATAATATAAAAATTTTTATTTGAATCAATCTGTATCATAGAAAAACGATCACTTCCTGTTCCGCCAATATAGGTGGAATAAAGTACATCTTGTGTTGCCAGAGAGAATCTTGTGAAATAAAGATCTCGAAAGCCACCATTATATTGAGGATATTCGGCGTTTTTCATCAATAAATCAGAACTCCCAGTTTCACCGGTTATATACAGTGTTTGATTATCAACTACCAAACCAGAAATAGTGTCTTGATCAGAACCGCCCCAATATCTTCCATCTATAAAATTTAAATTTTTTGATAGGACAACAAAAAAACCATCCGAATAGCCTTGCAGTGCACTGGATTTTGAAGTCGCGAGGCCAGAAAATAAATTATTACTCGTGGTGTATCCACCTATATAAATATTTGTATCCTTTACTACAAAAACAGTGGCTGTGTCAATATCACTGCCGCCAATATATGTGTATCCTAATAATTGTTTCAAATCCAATGACAATTTTGCTACAAATACATCAGATCCACCATTAAAATTTCGTTTAGGAGCAATTATGGCGTTCGATAGAGTTGCACTTTCAGTACTACCGAACACGTAGACAGCATCAATATCCACAAATATATCTTTTACAGATATTTCATTCCCTGTTCCCCCCAAAAACGTCGACGCCCCCAAAGTCGACAACTCCGCCCCCTGGACTGGAATTGCGACCAAGAGGAAACTTCCCATTAAGAGACTAATCCCGAAATATAAAATTCGATTATTCATAAAAAAATAGTAAGGTACGTATATAGGCTTACTATAGCCAAAAAAATATAAAAGCACAATAGTAAAACACTATTGTGCAGTGGTGTCAAGGGTGGGTGTGGATAAGTTTGAATTTTTTTGAAAACTCCACAATTTTTTATACAGACCTTTTGTTTTACGAAGTAATTGTGTATGTGTCCCATCTTCAATAATTTTACCTTTATCAACTACTACAATTCTATCCATTCGCATAATAGTTGAAAGCCGATGTGCGATAACAATGACCGTCTTACCCTTCATCAATTTATCAAGCGCATCTTGAATCAGATGTTCAGACTCAGAATCAAGACTGGAAGTTGCTTCGTCCAAGACTAAAATAGGAGCATTTCGTAAAATTGCACGAGCAATAGCAACACGTTGACGTTCACCTCCGGACAATTTGACTCCCCGTTCCCCTACGTATGTATCATACTGATTTGGGAATTCGAAAATAAACTCATGGCAATGTGCCAGTCTTGATGCTTCAATAACTTCTGCATCAGTAGCTTCAGGTTTGCCATATCGAATATTTTCCATGAGTGTACGATGAAACAAAATCGGATCTTGCGGAACAAGGCTAATATTTTTCCATAGACTTTCTTGAGTTACTCGTGAAACAGATTGTCCATCTATCAAAATCGTCCCGCGTGAAATGTCATGTTGTCGAAGTAATAGCTTTACAATTGTTGACTTCCCAGCTCCTGAAGGTCCTACAAGTCCAACTTTTTGTTGAGGTCTAATATGAAGATGTAGATTGCTAAAAATTTTTCGAGTTTTATGATATGAAAAATTAACATGGTCAAATATAATTTCCCCACTATCTATCTTGAGTTCTTTTGCATTTTTTATATCTATGATCTCATGCGGGGTATCCAAAATTTCGGTCATTTCTTCCGCATCAGCCAAATTTTCATAAAAATCCCGAATCATACGCCCAAAGCCCCAGAGTTTTTCAAATATTCGCATAATAAACGCTTGGATAAGCACAAAATCTCCAAGCGTCAAAAATCCCTGTGCCCAAAGCTTAATGGCGACATACATCATCCCCACTTCAAGCAGAGTCATGAGTAACCATTGGACACTATCAAAAATCCCGCCCAAATCCCATGTAAATCTTCTGAGTGCAGTAAGCTCGGTCATGACATCGGAAAAACGAGTTCGTTCTCTATCATACCCTACAAACAATTTGACGTTTACATTATTTGTAATTGTATCCGCAAGTATGCCTGTCGCCTTCGTGTCAAGTTCACTTCGTTTGACATCATATGTAAGTTTATACATACTAAATGCGTAATTGCAGATACAAAATAGTATAATCCATACAAATACAATGAGACCCAGTATAGGTTTTCTCCATGCAAGGACGATAATGATAAACAAAATATTGATAAAAATCGGAAACAAATCCCAAATAATTCGATCCGCGACTCCTTCAAATGCCCGAGAAAATCTATTTACTCGTTTGACGAGTGAACCGACAAAACTATTGTTGAAAAAAGAAAACGAATGTTTGTGCAGGTATACAAAACATGTATCTGATAAATCTCGCATGACACTGGTTTGAAAAAAACTATTGGTAAACGCAGAAATTCTAATAAACAACCAATGTGCGATGAGTATCAAAAAAATAATAAATAATGTATGAAATAGCGTATTCACTGGAGGCTTAGCAACTAACTCATCAAAAAAAATCTTATACCAATATGGAGCTGCTACAGAAAATGCGTCTCCTATTGCAATACAAAATAACGTAAAAAATGCGGACCATTTATAGCGCAGTGCATGCTTCCAAAAAATTTTGAACGTGAGTTTTGTATTGTATTTCATAACACAAAAAATGCCATCTGTTGATGGCATGAGTATAGTATATTTGAATAAATTATACAATTTTTTGATTATTAGATTAAGTATCTCACAAACAAATAAAGAGAACAAAAAATCAATCCAACAAACGTTATCGGTATCGCAATTTTAAGATATTCGGTAAATGAAATTTTGTGTCCTTCCCGAGTAGCGATACCACTTACAACCACATTGGCGGATGCACCAACAAGTGTTGCATTTCCGCCAATATCAGCTCCTAATGCAAGCGCCCACCACAGCGGACCTAATGGCAATCCTGCTAAAGTACCCAATTCTTTGACCAAAGGAATCATCGTTGCAACAAATGGTATATTATCTATAAGAGCAGAAAATATTCCAGAACCCCACAATATTACCATTGTCGTTGCAGTCATGTTGCCTTGTGTTAATTCAAGCAATTTAATCGCAAGAAGTTTGATCACACCTACGTGCTCTAACCCAACTACAAGAATAAATAGACCAATAAAGAAAAAAATAGTAGTCCATTCAACATTTTTCAAATGATGCTCCGGATCATGCATCGTAAGTAAAAGCATAAGCGCAGCGCCACCAAGTGCAATGGTTGCTCCTTCAAGATGTGTAACACTGTGAGTAAAAAATCCAAGCAATATAATGCTTAACACAAACAATGATTTTTTCAGTAGTGGCACATCAGAAATCGCTTCTCTTGGATTAAAATTAGATACAGTACGTTGATCTTCAGGAGTGGCTACTAATTTTTTTCTATAGATTAAGACAAGAAGACCTAGTGTAACAAGTGAAACAAGCAATGAGATAGGTGCTAGATTAATTAGAAATTCATTAAAGCTGATATTAGCCGCACTACCAATCAAAATATTTGGCGGGTCGCCAATCAAGGTAGCCGTACCTCCTGTATTTGACAAAAGAATTGTACCAATCAAAAATGGCTTAGGGTCAATTTTTAAATTATTTGCAACGACAAAAGTTACAGGAACCATGAGCAACACGGTCGTCACATTATCCAAAAAAGCTGAAAAAATTGCAACAATCAAACCTAACAATATATAAATAAAAATTGGTTTCCCTTTTCCCATTTTGCTCGCCCAAATGGCGACATATTGAAACATACCACAGTCTTTTGCAATGCCCACAACGATCATCATACCAATAAGCAAGCCAAGCGTATTAAAATCTACTCCTTCGATAGCCTGCTCTTGAGTAATGATTCCCAATGAAATCATGAGGATAGCGCCTGCAAGCGCAACAACTGTACGGTGAATTTTTTCTGATATAATGAGCGCGTATGTGGCAATAAAAAGTAGTATTGAAATATAAAAAGTTGGTTCCATAAGTATGTAAGCATTAAAGAGATTGAGAGAAACATAAATAACTTACGCATCTAATTCAAGAATATCTGCAATCGCCTTTTTGATATCCGTACGATTGATATATCCAACAAGTTTATGTGCATCGTCGACGACGGGTATTTGTCGTATATTAAATTCAGATAATAAAATAGCCGCTTCCATCAGTGTATGGCTCGACTTAATCGTATGTACGTCACGTGTCATAAATTTTTTTACGGAATCATTTTTAATTTCTGAAATACGTGTTACAAATTGATCTCCAGATTCGAATGCGGCAAGATGTTTATCTTCTTCCAAATAGTCCGGCACAAGATGCCGTATCAAATCCATACTTGATAAAATACCATGTACGATTCCTTTTTCGGCAACGACAAGACCATTCGTATGGCCCGTGACCATTGTAGCGACCGCTTGTGTAAAAGTAGCGCTGGGAGATATCGTAATAACGTCAGTCTGCATCCAATCTTTAACCCTATATACGGTATTTTTTATCATCATATTTTTGTGGATTATGAAAATGAAATTGCGAGAGAAAGTACCGTTTGAAGGTTACAGACCTTCTTTTCGCAATAAATTATCGGATATTTTTGTACTTTTTCCCTACTTTTAGACGCGCTAATTCTTTTTCCAATTTTGCTTGCAACAAAGCAAATTCGACATCTTCAAGTGTTTGTTTTTGTGCCATCAGTTCCTCAGCACGTTTGCGAGCACTCTCCGCACGCTCTAGATCAATATGCTCCGCGCGCTCTGCTGTGTCAGCGAGTATATATACTTCGTTATGCGGTCGCACTTCAAGCACCCCGCTTGAAACTGCTAAATCAACTTCATGACCGGATTTGAGAATACGAATTTCACCTGCCTTGAGTACGGAAATAAGGGGAATATGATTTTGCAAAACAGTAATTTCTCCATTTTGAGTAGAAACAGATACTTGATCAATTTCACTTTCGTAGGTAATACCGTCTGGAGTGACTATTTTTAGTAATAACATAATTTAAACATACTCGTTAAGATACAAATCTCAAGATACAAACAAATTTCAAATTACAATTTTGAAAATTGGTAACTACTCAGCCGAACGAGGAAAGCCATGCCTGCCGGCAGGCAGGAGTTGCCTCACCGTGAGGCAAGGGGTGAATAGTTACGAAAATTGTAAAATTGTAAAATTGAAAATTATTTTGTATCTTGTATCTTGGTTTTTTATTAGACAATCTCACTAATCGTACCTTTCATATAAAATGCAGATTCTTGTTTATCATCGTGCACGCCTTCCAAAATTTCTTTACAACCACGCACGGTCTCAGAAACTGGGACATACTTTCCTTCCATACCCGTAAATTGTTGTGCAACGAAAAATGGCTGAGACATAAAACGTTGGATCTTGCGCGCACGTGCCACCACGCGTTTGTCATCGTCAGACAACTCTTCCATGCCAAGAATTGCAATAATATCTTGCAAATCTTTGTAACGTTGCAAAATCTTTTGTACATCACGAGCAACCCGATAATGCACTTCACCCACGACCTGAGGATCAAGCATGGTTGACGTAGAGTCTAGTGGATCTACCGCAGGATAAATACCCAGCTCAGTAAGCGCACGAGATAACACAACCGTAGAATCAAGATGTGCAAAAGTAGTCGCAGGTGCTGGATCGGTCAAGTCGTCTGCGGGAACATATACTGCTTGTACTGAGGTAATAGACCCTTTATCGGTAGAAGTAATACGTTCTTGAAGCGCACCCATCTCAGTCGCAAGTGTTGGTTGGTATCCGACAGCTGAGGGCATACGGCCAAGAAGTGCAGACATTTCTGAACCTGCTTGGGTGAAACGAAAGATATTATCAATAAATAAGAGCAAATCTCGGCCTTCTTCATCACGAAAATACTCAGCCATGGCAAGCGCGGTCAATGCGACACGCGCACGAGCTCCTGGAGGTTCATTCATCTGTCCAAAGACAAGCGCAGTTTTGGCAATAACACCTGACTCTTCCATTTCTCGATACAAATCATTTCCTTCACGCGTACGTTCCCCTACTCCGGCAAACATAGAATATCCGCCATGTTCTTGCGCAATGTTACGAATAAGTTCTTGAATAAGCACTGTTTTTCCGACTCCTGCACCACCAAACAGACCAACTTTTCCACCTTTCAAAAATGGACAGAGCAAATCGACTACCTTGATACCGGTTTCAAGTATTTCAGTTTTTTGAGATTGTGATTTGAAATCCGGTGCACTTCGATGAATAGGATACATTTTTCCTTTTTTTGGATCTGGTTTTCCATCAATGGCTTTCCCAGTAACGTTAAACATTCGACCAAGTGTTACTTCACCTACGGGAACTGAAATTGGAGCTCCGGTATCGCTCACTTCGGTACCTCGCGCAAGACCATCGGTCGAACCCATGGCAACGGTACGTACGGTATGTGAACCAATATGTTGTTGGACTTCAAGGACAATGAGTTCATCCTTATTATTTTTTACTTCAAGCGCATGCAACACTTCCGGAATTTGATCTGGGAAGTGTACATCAATGACGACGCCGATAATTTGTGAAATTGTACCTGTATTCATGTATATAGTTATTATGTATAATACCACTATATTAACAGTATCATACTAGACAAATTATATAATCTCATTTACACTCTTTACTTGTAGGGGTAATCAAATTGAGAAGCAAAATCATTGTGTTCATGTGGGCAATTTT
>JACPGR010000051.1 GCA_016182415.1 Candidatus Magasanikiibacteriota bacterium | reverse complement strand
CCATCCACATGCATGTCTGGAAATTTATCTTCAATCAAATGATCCGCACGATGTCGAGCTTTGCATTGTTTACAGTCAATCATGGCGTCATTGAAATTTGCGACATGCCCGGATGCCTCCCATACTTTGGGGTTCATCATAATGGCGGCGTCAAGACCTACCATATCTTGGCGACTCTTTACAAACCGCTCCCACCACCAATCGCGGAGATTATTTTTGAGCTCAACACCCAGTGGACCGTAATCCCATGAGTTGGCAAGACCGCCATAGATTTCTGATCCGGGGAAGACGAAGCCACGACGCTTGGAGAGGGAGACTATTTTATCGAGAGAAGTTAATTCATGTTGCATATGTGATGTTTTTAAGATACAAGATACAAGTAACAAACAAATCTCAAATTACAAAAAATCTAAAGTTTGAATTTTGTAATTTAAGTTTGTATCTTGTTTCTTGTATCTTAATTATTATACTAAAATTTTGATAATAAAAAAAGCCCTGGATTTACAGATGCTTGGGGTCCCGAAATCGGGACGGTTCCACCCAAGTTCCCCGATTCAATCGGGGCAACTCGCTCAAATTTGTACCAGCTCCACGACTGCCAGGTCGCTTCGTTGCGGGTATGTGTATAGTATATGATGGGAGGGCTTGTGTCAAGAGAAAGTCTTATACAATACAAAATATATATTCAAAAAAGATATACTTAAACCGAATAATCACAAACACTTCTTATGAGTATATTTTTAAAACATCCATCATATTTTGAAATTCAGGATAATACGTAACACCACTGATACCACCCTGTTTCATGATATGAATTTTGATGCTATCACCAGAAAGTTTCAAAAAGCACTCAGATACTTTTTTTCCTTTTTTAGCAAAATTCATCATATCCGGAGGTTTATAAGTTGAATTTTCTAAACAAATGGCATTTAGTTTATCCCATATATTCTTTGCATCAGATTGATTTTGTGCTTCTAGCGCAGTTAATCTTGTAATTGTATCAAGTAATACTTGATATAGTCTTTCTTCTTCTTGTCCTTCCATGCTAGATTTATGTTCTTCATCATGCTGTCTATTTTCCACTGCTAATTCCTCACGAGCATTTGCTTGAGCCGTACTCCGCCAAGCATTTTGTGCCCGAACAGATGGACTATTTTGATGGTCAATACTCTGTTTAGACCTCAACGCAGCACTAATCATCGATTGTAATTCAGAAGCTTTAGGATGTATCGGTAATTGATTAGCACGATCTAACAAATTTATTAAATGATCAACTGTTAATTGGTCACTTGCATTAAGTTCCCTATACTCATTAAATACTTTCGCTATTTCTGTCAACATTAAAAATTCTCTAAATTTAATTTCACTATCAAATACTTTTTCTTTTTGAATTGCAGTATTTACTAGACGAACACTTCCACCATCGCCTACACTATCAAGAACCCAGCCATCTTCATCTACTTCACCACTACTTCGGAGCACCTCTATAGTATCACCTTGCCTATAAACTTTACCCTCAAGACCACGAATTTGGTTAAGACGAATAACGTCACCTCTAGAATCTTCACCACTCATATATTTATTTTAAGAATAAATCTTAAAACGAATAATAGCATTCTTTTTTTTTTGAGTCAAATAATAGAACGGATAATCAACGATAATCAAGAGTTTTCCTAAAAGCAACTACTCTTTAGATCTTATTTTAGAAAAACCTATCTTTTTGAACTCTCAAATATCACGTTCTTTCAAACATTCCATTTATAGACAGTATAAATTCTCATTTTACAATTTTTGTGTTAAAATATCTGCACTATGCACATATACAATACAAAGACAAAACGCATACCGGGAACTAGATACCGAGAGGTGTATGATGAAGCATGTGGCTTATTTCAGCATTTCCCGATGACTAGAAACAAAAAAAGAACTTCCCGCCCATTTGTGCCGTAACGCGTATAGCACGGCCGGAAGCCTTTTCTATGAAAGTAGTATACCATACTTTCAAACTATTGTCAATGTGCATACACTATGAATCATAAAATTTTTACAATCTACATCGAGCAAGATGAGGACAACATGTTTATCGGCTCTATACCGATGATACCAAGTTGCCATGCTGAAGGTCGAACACAAAAAGAAATGTTCAAAAACTTAGAGCAAGTTTTAAAGTTATGCGTTCGTAATACAAAAACCTAAACCCCCAACCCCCGTAACTTCTTCCGTCTTTTCTGATGATCCGGAATAGTCTTCGCCACCAAATCCCAAAACTTTTTGGAATGATTCATTTCTTTGAGATGACAGAGCTCATGCACGACGACATAATCTCGCAAGTGATCTGCGACAAATAGAAGTTTGTAATTGAAATTGAGATTTCTATTTGCCGAGCAACTCCCCCATCTCGATTTCTGATTTCGAATCACAATTTTATTATAGTCAAAATGATAAAATTGATTAAAATATGCAAGCCGTTGCTTAAGTATTTTTTTTGCCCGAGATTTGGAAGCATGGAGACCCGTCTGCGTGACACCTTCTGGAAATACAAATTTCTTTTTGCCCTTCATCTTTTCAATTTGTTTCAAGATCCACTCGGTCTGTTCATACACAAATTTCTCGACTACACCCATACTTACTCGTTTTGGAATCGTAACCAAAACCCGCGCATCACAATTCACGCTAATCGTGATACGACGAGAGCGAACGTGTTTTTTGAGGGTGTAGCTGAACTGTTGTGTTTGTTTTTCCATAACAAAAAATCTGTTCCAATCTGTTTGGTCAGTTTAATCTGTGTTCCAATCTAGCGCTAGATAGGAACACAGATTAAACTGATGCAAGTGATTTTCACAGATTTAATGATATATTATTTACTCTCCAAAATCAATGTAACCGGTCCATCATTCACGAGCTCCACTTCCATATGCGCCTGAAATTCTCCAACTTCTACACGCAAACCACTTTCTTTCATCTTACGTACAAAATATGCATACATTTTTTTTGCATCCTCGGCAGACGCAGAATCCGTGAAGCTTGGTCGAGTACCTTTGGTGCAATCTCCGTAGAGCGTAAACTGTGAGACCACAAGTACACTCCCACCATAGTCCACAATATTTTTTTCCATAAAACTCTCTGATCCCTCATCAGAAAAAATTCTCAACTTCAAAATTTTATCTACCAAATACTCTGCATCTCGCTCACTATCCCCTTTTCCAATCGCAAGCAACAAAACCACACCTTCGGCTATTTCAGCGATGGTTTGATTGTCAACTTCGACGTAAGCTTTTTTTACTTTTTGGAGGACGATACGCATATTATTCTTCGTCTTTATTAGCATTAAAATCTTGATATGCTCCCAGCTCCATCATTAGTTCTTCAACCCTCGATGTATTATTGATTTTTTGAAAAAGTAAAATTTCTTTTTTTATACTAACTTGCTTTAATAATTCCTAAATAATCGTTTATTACCCTGTGAGTCCCTGCGGGGACATCACAGGGCGAAACATTGCGACAATACCAGGAAAAAGTCTTTCTTGTGTTGCAAGAAATTCCCCAAGTTCGACTTCACCAGCTAAATAACGTCTCGTTTCATCATTCAATAGGCTATAATCCTCTAGCGCTCGCTTCAATTCAGCTTCACCAAAAATTTGAGTAGTAATTCCATTTGTTGATCTATATAATGGTAAAATTATGGTAAACATTTTATTTTTGAGATCATCTATTTGAATGTGAAATGCTGGTGTTGACTTATTATCTTTTGGTAAAATGAGACATGAATTATCGTCTGTAGAAATAACACGATCAACCTCGAGACCCACATCATTTATAGAAAAAAAATTGTTAAGATAAGTTTCATCGAGGTTTTTTTCTTCTTGTGTTTTCGAATGATCATCCGCTGTCTCTGTATTATTTTTTGGCAATCCTCTCACCCGTTCTCGCGCATCTCGAACAGCAGTATCTAATTCATCAACAGCCTCTTTAACATCTTTCAACTCATCTTCAGACAACCTCTCGAGATCCTCCGGTTCCAACCCAAAATCAGGCCTAGGTTCTTGTTCTTCAGTAATTTTGTCTTTTGGTAGTTTAGCCGAATCAACATCTTCTCGATTAACATATAGACCGCCACCAACTGCTAAAATAAGTGTGCTCAAACCCAGCCACTTCTTCCAAACTCCGCGTGATCTCTTTTCTTTTGTTTCGCTTGATTTTTCAACACTCGATGATGTTCCTCTCTCCCTCATATATTCCTGACTTCGCCACGGGGACACCCAAAACACTACTTTTTAAGCACCATTTTATACAGTTCCTCTTGGTTCTTGTCCATTTTTAATAATTTAGTTTTTTGTTTTCTTGAATCAGGCAAGGTGTACCTTATCTGATACAT
>JACPGR010000049.1 GCA_016182415.1 Candidatus Magasanikiibacteriota bacterium | reverse complement strand
CTTACCGAAGAGAAAGGAGACACACGTGTGTTTCCCCTCTCTTCGGTAAGAGAGGGGCGAGGGGAGAGTTGCGGTCACAGGACACAAGGTGGTGAGTAGTTACGAAATGTGTACATTTTTAAAAATCGCGTAAGGTGAGTAAATAAATTAATTGCGTATGTAATTTTTCCAATTTCTCTTTCGCATCTGCCAGTTTCTTTTTTTCTTGCTCGACCACTTGCGCTGGCGCATTATGCACAAACTCGGTATTGCTCAATTTTTTCTCAAGTGAATTTACGTATGGTTCAACTGTTGCGATTTCTTTGTTGATATGTTCGGTCTCTTTTTCAATATCAAGAACACCGATCAAATTGAGATACATCTCTACACCATTTTCAACAAATGAAATTGCACCATCTGGTTTTTTTCCGCCAAATTCAACTGTTTCAAGACGAGCCAATGTTTTCAACACGTCGATATTATTTTGAAGCAACAAAAATATATTATTCGCATCTTCGTTCAAAACGAGCGAGACTTTTTTACGTGGCTCGATTTTATAGTCAGATCGAAGCGAACGAATTTTTATGATAATTTTTTGCAAAGTATCAAAATCTTCTTGTATAGCCTGAGCCTCGCCCGTCGTAGTTTCAACGAAGACGGGCCATCTTTCTACCATAAGCAAATTCTCTTCACCGTACATTTCTGTCCAAATCGCTTCCGTTACAAACGGCATATACGGATGCCACAACTTTAATATATTATTTAAACAATAATTGAGTATTTCACTTTTATTACCTTCAACTTTTGCAATCTCCAAATACCAATCCGCAAATTCACCCCAGGTAAAATCGCGCAATTGTTCTCCCGCGAGAGAAAACTGATAACTCTCAAGCAAACCAGTGACGATCTCAACTACATGATTGATCTTCATCAAAATATATTGATCAGCCAGTGTATGTGCCTGAGGCAATTGAATATTTTTTTGTATCTTGTAACTTGTTTCTTGTACCTTCCCGATGGTAAATCGTGAGATATTCCAAAGCTTATTGGTAAAATTTCTAAAGCTTCCAATTTTTTCATCACTCAATTTTGTGTCATTACCCGGAGCAGATCCAAGGAGCAAAGACAAACGAACCGCATCAGTTCCATATTTTGCAGACACATCAAGTGGATCAATAATATTATCAAGAGACTTACTCATCTTTCGCCCCTGCTCATCACGAACCAAGCCATGTAGATAGACTGTGCGGAATGGGACTTCACCACGCAAGTATGTCGTCATCATAATCATGCGCACCACCCAAAAGGTCAATATATCGTACCCAGTCTCAAGCACACTTGTCGGATGATAATTTTTGAGATCATCAGTTTCTTCATCAACACCTCCAAGCGGGGTAAAGCTAAACATACCGGCACTAAACCAGGTATCCAAAGTATCTGAATCTTGTTGCCACCCTTCACCTTCTGGTGCTTCTACTCCGACATACACATCATCCCCATGATACCACGCAGGCACCCGATGTCCATACCATATCTGTCGAGACAAACACCAATCAAGTAAATTATCAACCCAATTGAAATACTGTTTTTCAAATCGCTCAGGAATTATTTCAATTTGTTTACTTCGAACAGCATGTTGCAAAATTTCTTGCAATGAATATTCTTTTCCATTCTCAATTCCTTCCATTTGTGAATTTTCTATTACAAACTTTTTCTTCACATCCACCCACCACTGCTTCATAATTTGTGGTTCGATAAGACCACCACCCCGGCTATTCGTCGCTTTCGCACTGACATACTCTTCGTCAATCCTCACAACCAAGCCTTTTTGCGTTAATTTTTCAACGATCTTTGGTCGAGCTTCAAGGATGTTCATCCCTGCAAACTCTCCGGCAATTTCCAGTAAATTGCCATTGAGATCAATCACCTGTTCTTTATCCAAACCATGACGATCGGCTATAAAAAAATCAGTCGCATCATGCCACGGAGTGATCGTCATCACCCCGGTACCAAACTCCGGATCAACGGCTTCATCTTTGATGATTGTCGCGGTGATTTTTCCATTGATCCATTCACACTCAAAGGTATCACCATGTTTGTATTTAGCATACCGCGTATCTTCCGGATGCATGACCACATATTTGTCTCCGAATTTTGTCTCAGGGCGAGCAGTACCAATTACAAAAGGTCCATACTGAAAATAATAGAAAAATGTTTTTTCTTCCGTGCGAACAACTTCTATGTCTGAAACATTGGATTGCATTTTGGGGTCCCAATTGACAATTCTATCTCCGCGGTAAATAAGTCCCGCATCATACATTTTTTTGAAGGCTTTTCGTACCGCCAGATTTCTTTTTTCATCAAGTGAATAATACTCACGCGACCAATCGAGCGAACTTCCCATTTTTTTGGTTTGATTGATAATTTTGTCATGGCTATCTTGCGCAAAATCTTCCACTCGTTTCAAAAACACATCTCGCCCCAAATCATGGCGAGTTTTTTGATCTTCATTCCATAACAGCCGCTCCACTTTTTCCTGCGTGGCAATCGCCGCATGATCCGTCCCAGGAACCCACAGCGTCCTATCCCCTTTCATACGATGATAGCGAATCAACACATCCTCAATAGCAAGCATCGCAGCGTGTCCAATATGCAAGGTACCGGTCACGTTTGGAGGAGGCAAGACTATTGAAAAAGTTGGTGTATTTTTGTCAGTTATCCCTTTTTTCACACACACATCCGGATTAAAAAATCTACTCTGTTCCCAGCGTTGGTAGATAGCATCTTCGTATTGTTGAGGTTCGTAGGCTTTTGGTAATTCTTTTTTCATAACACTAATTTCATTGATTTTTTGTTCACAAATATTTTTTAATCCATCACTTTTTGATAAAAGGTAAGGTCAATGTCGAAAGAAAAAACCCAATTGACGGGACGATTGCATTGATCCATGGTCTTGGAATCTCCGCACTATATAAAAACAACACAACAACAAAATAAGTCAGCACAACAATCACTATTTTTCTAACCCAACTGATCTCCCATGACTTATCAACTTCAACACGCTCATTTCGCAATTCGATGACCTCAACACGTTGGAGTAAATCTTCTTGATTTTCCATTTCCATAAAAGTATACTATATGTATTCAGATACCAATACTAGTTACCAATTACTAGTTACTAATATCCCATTTATTTTACCTAAAAAGGCAAAAAAAAGCAAGAAAAAGCCTTATTTTAGCTCAAAATTGCTCTTTTTAGGCTATACACAGCCCAAATACGGCTCTATTGACATAAAAACGATAGGTTGGTATACTCTTGTATCTCATGCTTGTCACCCTTATTCCACGGTGTTTTTTTATGTGTATGGCACTACATACGATTGAACAATTGAAACAACTGATAGAGAGCAAAAAGAATATCCTCATTACCTTCAAAAAACAATATGATGGTGATGCAGTCGGCAGCGCACTCGCACTCAGACTTTTTCTCGAACAATTAAACAAACGCGTCGATATTGTCTGCGATGGTTTTGTATTATCCCCACAATATAGTTTTCTCAAAGGAAGCAAACAAATCGAACCTAGTCTTGGTGATCTGCATCAATTCATTATTACGATTGATACCACACATACCGGGCTCTCAGAACTCAGCTATGATATCAAAGATGAAAAACTTCGTATTTTTATCACGCCAAAAACCGGATACATCACCACTGAATTGACGAAAACCTCACAGACTGAATTTCGCTATGATCTCATCATCACGCTTGACACGCCGGATCTCGCGTCTTTGGGAAGTGTTTATGCCAACAATGAAAATTTCTTCTTTAGTACACCAATTGTCAATATTGACCATAACGCATCAAATGAACAGTATGGACAGATCAACGTGATTGATTTGCCCGCAAGTACCAGTGCAGAAATTGTGTTTGATATACTCTCACATATTAAAGAAGAAAATATTACTCGACATATTGCAAATGCACTACTTACCGGCCTTATCGGTGGCACCAATAGTTTCAAAAACAAAAAAGTCCGCCCACAGACACTCAAGACGGCAAGCAAACTTGTGGATCTCGGAGCGGACAGAGCCTTCATTATCAAAAACCTCTATCAAACCAAAAGCATTTCTACATTCAAACTTTGGGGCGCGGCACTGACCAATCTCAAACATGATCCAGAACACGGACTTGTGTGGACAACCATCACGCGAGATGATTTTGTTCGATCTGGCGCGAGAGCTGAAGACCTTAATATGATTGTCGATGAACTCATCACGACATCGCCGGATGCAAAATATATTTTACTCTTGCACGAACATATCACTGATGGTCATGATGGCACGATAGAAGGAACACTGCGAATCTTGCCTGCACACAACGCGACTGAATTTATGAAACCATATAACGCAGTAGGAGATGAGGATCTTGCGACGTTTAAAATCGAAGGTAAAAAATTGCATGAAGCGGAGGAAGAGATCGTGGCGCATATTAAAAAAGAGATTGTGAAATAAAATTACGAGGAAGGTATTACTTGTCAGTGTTCCTGCCTGCCGGCAGGCAGGTCTAACCACCGACCACGTAAAAAACACGTGGCTGACTGCACTAATCTTTTTCCGACTAACGTCGAAGGTGATAACAGGTGCTTGGATACAACGTTACGTGTTAAAACCTTCTTTTTGCAATAAAAAACTCTCAAAAAAAAATGAGAGTTTTTTATTTTTTGTATGATCTTCAATCTGTTTACTTTATAAACTTTTCAACTTTACAAACTTCTACACCAACACCCGCCCTGTCATCTCTTCCGGCTTTCCAACACCAAGTAATTTCAAAAAAGTCGGCGCCACATCAGCAAGTAATCCTGCGGGTTTAACTAAACTTAAATCTCCATTGAATGGATCCCCTGCGTGTGAAGAAATACCTCGATAGGCATCACTGACAATTATAAAAGGTACTGGATTTTTTCCGATAGATCCACGTGCGACTCCATCGGATGTTTCATACATTTCTTCAGCCCCGCCTACGCTTGCGGTAATACATAAGACTCCGTCTTTTGCGCGCACATACTCGGACAAGGCACCGAGCATCTTATCTATATACTCACACGCCTTAATCGTCGCAGACATATTTCCAGTTCGTGCAACACTATCGAGATTTGTATAATTTACAAAAATTGCATGATAGGTATCTGCGTTGACTGCCCGAATGGCATCTGTGGTAATACGATGAGCAGCCATCTGCGGGGTTTTATCGTATGAACTTACTTCAGGAGAAGAGATAAGAATTCTCGATTCTTCTTCAAATGGCTCATCAATATTCCCATTTAAAAAATACGTAATGTCTGCATATTTTTCAGTTTCTGCAATATGCAGTTGACGCAAACCCGCCTTACTAATTACTTGAGGCAAACTATTAAAAACAGTAAGTGGTCTAAATGCCGCAAAAACCGGCAATTCTTTTTCATACATGCTCATCGTAACCACTTCAAGATTTTTGAGATACATTCGTTCAAATTTTGAAAAATGCGGCAACACCACTGCCTGAGTCAATTGACGCATTCGATCCGAGCTAACAGTTGAAAAAATCACTGCATCGCCTTCTAACACGGCACCGATCGGTTTACCATCTTGAGCAATGACTGTAGGTATAATTTTTGTATCATATATTCCCTCGGCATAGGATGCTTCGATTGCATCGACTGCACCTAGGACCATGTGTGTAGATATTCCTTCAACTATCGCACGATAGGCAAGACCAGTGCGTTCCCAATGTCCATCTCTATCCATGGCAAAATATCTTCCAGATACACTCGCAATTTCTCCTACCCCAAGTTCTTTCATATAGACTTCAAGCGCACGCACAAACTCGAGACCTCTTGTCGGGGCAATTGTCTCTCCATCTAAAATAACATGTACATAGACCTTCGATATGCCTTCTTGCTCGGCGAGTTTTAGTAATGCATATATATGCGCGATATCTCCATGAAATCCCGAATCACTCAACATACCAATAATATGCACTGCCCCACTCGTAGAACTCACATACGCACACGCACCAACTAATGTTTTATTTTGAAAAAAAGATCCATCCAAAATTGCCATATGTATCCGCGTCAGCATGTGATAACAAATCCGACCAGCGCCGATATTGAGATGGCCCACATGAGAATTCCCAAACTCACCATCCCGAAGTCCAAGTGCCTGTCCACTTCCAAACAGACTCATGACAGGATATTCTGAAATAAATTTGTCTATATGCGGAGTCTGTGCCTCCGAAATCGCATTTGATTTCCCCAGCGGAGCTATCCCCCAGCCATCGACAATTGCAAGTACGATTGGTTTGATACGGTTCATAAAATATGCAGACGCAACTCACCGTGGCCTTTACGGGCTCGCCCCTCTGTTGAAAAGAGAGGAAAAACACATGAGTCTCCCTCTCTATCAAGAGAGGGCGGGGGTGAGTTGCGTCGATTATTTAATAGAGTGCCCTCCCTGTCATCTCCCCCGGCTTTTTAATTCCCATCATTTTAAGTACTGTCGGCGCGACATCTGCCAAGATTCCATTTTTCAATTTTTTCTGTTTCAATGCTTCTCTAATCAAAATACATGGAACCGGATTTAAACTATGCTCAGTCATGATTTCTTGTGTTTTACTATTTTGCATTTCTTCAGCATTGCCATGATCAGAGATAATAAGCAACTGACCTTTTCGTGTGAGTATCTCGCTAACCAAACGATTCACCTGTGTGTCAACAATGGAAACAGCCTTTTTTGCAGCGTTAAAATTTCCCGTATGTCCTACCATGTCCGCATTAGCAAAATTCACACAACAAAAATCAATCATATCCGATTTGAGCTTGCGGATAATTTCATCTGCAATCGGTTTGGCAGACATCTCAGGCGTGGTGTCAAAACTTTTTGCATGTGGTGACGGAATTTTGATGCGCTCCTCGCCATCGACTGGATCTGCATACCCACCATTGATAAAATAGGTTACATGCGCATACTTTTCTGACTCGGCGATATAAAGTTGTCGCCTATCCTCCAAAAGCATAGGCAAGGTATGTGCAATATCGGGAGATGGAAACGCAGTTGCCACACTTGGTAAATCAGGACCAAAATCAGTCATCGCAACGAAGCGTATATTTTTGGGAAATTTCATGCGCTTAAACGCGCCTTGATTTTTTTGTGTAAAATCTTGCTGTACAAATGCTTTGGTAATTTGTCTTGCACGATCACTACGCGCATTAAAAAAGAAAATTACGTCATTGTCATTGATCGTAGCAACCGGTTTGGCGTGCCCTAAACCTGCTTTCGGGGTATCTTCCATAATTACGGTTGCACAAATAAATTCATCCGTCTCATTGCGATTATAACTTTGTGCAAGCGCTTCTTCGGCACTCAATGCCGCGCAGCCTTTACCCAATACCATTGCATGGTAGGCTTGCTCCGTTCGATCCCAATGTTTGTTTCTATCCATTCCATAAAATCGTCCCATGATCGTGGCAATTTTTTCATTACCGTTCATATGTTCTCGCAAATCATGCAAAAAACTTGAAGCTTGATGCGGACCCGAGTCACGGCCGTCAGTAAATAAATGCAAATATACCTTGTCTATTTTTTCTCGTCGAAATAATTCAAGCAATGCATACATATGGTCCGGGTATGCATGCGCGCTGTTACCATCAGTCAAAAGTCCCATCACATGCACTGCAGTCGTATATTTTTTGACATGATATATCGCCTGTTTGAATGCTTCATTTTTGAAAAATGTCCCGTCTGCAATCGCCTCTGAAATCTGAACCAAATCTTGCTTTACGATTCTCCCCGCCCCAATATTCATATGCCCCGCTTCGGAATTCCCTTCCTGACCTTTGAATAAGCCGACATGATGCCCGTATGTTTTAAGGGTAGAGTTCGGGTATTTTTTCATATACCCAAAAATATGTGGCGCAGTCGCAGGTGTGATCGCATTGCCTGGATTTTTTGGGTCTGCAAGACCAAATCCATCGAGAATAATAAGCAAGGTTGGGCTTAGTTTTGAGGATTTCTGTTGTCTTTTGGGTAGTTTTTTTGTAGGCATAATAAAACAGTACTCTTTGGATAAACTCGGTACAAGTATAGCGTATTTTGGGGTCTAAGACAACCTGAGATACATGGTTTTGTTTTGGGATTGTCAAATAAAGTGTGTCTCTTCCCTGTGTATAACTGCAAATTGATACACCGGAAGAGCTTGTTTTTGGTTGCTTTTCTAATTCCCCGATTCAGATTTTCAATACTATTGGTGGTATAAATGAGTCTGCGTACTTCGGGAGGAAATTTAATATAGGTAAAATTGTATTCAATACTTCCCGGTTTAAAAAATTTTTCTATGTGTGGATATTTTTCTTTCCATTTTTCAATAAATAGATTACATTTTTCTAAGGCATGCGTACGCGTGGCGGTAGCATCAAAATTATCAAATACATGTTTAAGGTCGTCAGCCACTGCTTGTTTTTCTTTCGGACGTATGCTGTTTAAAATATTTCTTTGTTTATGTACTACACATTTTTGAAATTCTGCAGTAGTGAATACTTCCGCTACCGCATCTTCCATACCCACAATACCGTCAGATATCACAAGTTGTACCTGTGCTACTCCTCGTGTCTGTATTTCTAAAAATAATTCTTTCCAGGTACGTGCTGATTCAGTGGGATTGATAGTTAATCCCAATAATTCTCGTTTGTTTTCACTATTTACTCCATAACAAATGTAAATGGCTTCTTTTTCATATCTATTTCCTCGTCTTACCGTAATCCAGATTGCGTCACAGTACAGCACTGAATACTCCCTATCAAGGGATGAATTTTGCCAGGCAAGGCGTAATTTATGGAATTGTTCCGCTAAATTATTAATTGTGGTATGGCTCATCGAATTACCAAAGAAGTTTTCCATTACCTCAGATATGTCTCGTGCAGTCATACCTTTTTTATACAAGGTAAGACACAAATCATTTACTTGATCTTGACTCATTTTCATCAGCTCAATTGC
Source organism: Candidatus Magasanikiibacteriota bacterium (assembly GCA_016182415.1). Lineage (GTDB taxonomy): Bacteria > Patescibacteriota > Patescibacteriia > Magasanikbacterales > UBA922 > JACPGR01. The sequence goes on along the minus strand of JACPGR010000049.1, from coordinate 333 downwards.
TACCGGAGCAAAACCGCCATTACGAGTGCGTGGCACCTCAATGACTAATCCATTTTTCATTAAGGAACGAAGTGATCTACTATAATATCCATTCCCCTTATCTTCGAGTGCATGTTCTAGATATTCTTCTCGTTCTAAATTCATGAGTACTTGTAAATTATGTAGTACAAATTTTTCCATGCTCATCTCGGATAGAGACAATCGTAAATTCTTCATGGCAGTAGCCAAGTATTTTTCTCCTTTGGTTTGAGTCTGTTGTGTGCTTGTTTGTAGCATAGTGTTTGGTAGATGAATTAAATATATAATCAAGTATACCAGACACACTTTATTTTA
>JACPGR010000050.1 GCA_016182415.1 Candidatus Magasanikiibacteriota bacterium | reverse complement strand
TCGCCCCTCTCTTACCGAAGAGAGGGGAAACACACGTGTGTCTCCTTTCTCTTCGGTAAGAGAAAGGCGGGGATAGAGTTGCGGTCACGAGTAAAACAAAGTGGGTAATTACCATATTTTTAAAAATCGCGTAAGGTGAGTCCATAATATAAATACTGTTTGTATGCCTAATAAAAAAATAATATATCTACTCTGTGGCGTGATTATTGCAATTGCCGGTTTTGGGTTTGTGACGCATAGTGTATTTGCCGAGGAGCCTGCTGCTCCTGCTGCTCCTGCTGCTCCTGCTGCTCCTGCTCCTGCTTCTGCAAATTATGGCGCCAAGGTTACTGCGGACACGGCAAAACTTCCAACCACAGGTGATATTCCCGGCATTATTGGAAATGTAGTCGGCGCGGGGCTTTCGCTTATTTCGGTTTTGTTTTTTATTTTGATGATTTACGCGGGGATTATGTGGATGACGGCTCGAGGAGATGATACACAGTCCAAAAAAGCGCTTGATACGATATTTGCTTCGATTATTGGGATTATTATTGTGCTTGCTGCCTATGCGATTACGAATTTTGTGTTGGGGAGTGTGAGTGGAAAAGTGGACAGTGGCGGAGATGTAGCAGCGGGGGGGGGCACAGCCAGCAGCACTCCCTAGTAGTGGAAGTTGTTTTTCTGGTAATAATTGTGACACACAAGGGTTGATCGACAAGGATGAGTGTGAACAAACTGGTGGAACTTGGTATACAAGTTTAAAAGAGTGCGAGGATTCTAATCCATAGCCTAACTAAATGTAGATAATATGGACAAGTTAACTGGAAAATTCATTTTTTTTACATTTTTTTTGATACTGTATTTTTATGGTTTTTTCTTTTTAGCAACACCTATCTACGCCATCAAAACCCTCAACGACGCGACTCCGGCGCTCAAGAAAGTATCGGGGCAGACGGGGATTACTGAAGAAAGTGTGCCAAGTGTGGTTGGAAACGCATTGCAGGCAGCGCTATATATTTCCGGATTATTGTTTTTTTTGTTTATCGTGTATGCGGGTATTGTCTGGATGACCGCCCGAGGCAAAGACGAACGAATCGAAAAGGCAAGAAATACCATGATCGGTGCGACTATTGGTATGGTGATATTGGTAGCATCATATGGAATTACCAATTTGATCCAGACCCGTGTTATTACAGGACCGAGCGGAGGTGGAGTGAATCCCTTTGGGCCAAATGAGGCAGGGGATCAGCCACTAGGCTGTTGTCTCGATTGGGTGGGAGATCCAGATAATTGTTCGTTGTCGGACTGGGGAGATTGTGTAGATCAATCTATTCCCGCGGCTCGGTGGACTACCTATGCTGATTGTGAATATTTTGGTCTCAAAAGTACCACTGGAGATCATGGCGGACCTAAGAGCGAAGGAAATTGGCTGTGGTTTAGTTCTGAAGAAGGGTGGAATTTTGCGAAGTGTGAAGAGAAGAAAAATTCCTATTGAGTTGTGGGCAATAAATGGTGATATCATTAATTAAAATAATTTCCATAAGGAGGTTATGGTACTCAATCGAAGAACAAGAAAATCAAATCGAATGCGAGGATACGACTATCGTATTGATGGATATTATTTTGTGACGATATGTGTACAACATAGAGAAGGTGTATTTGGAGAAATTATAGATGAAAAAATGAAATTGAATAATTATGGCAACATTGTAGAAAGTTGTTGGTATGATTTACCACATCATTATCAAAATTGCATATTGGATGAATTTATTATCATGCCAAATCATGTACATGGAATTATACGAATTGATAATCACGTAGGGAATGGTTTGAAACCATTCCCAAACGAGGGGAATAATGCTGATGAATTTTTAAAACAAAATTTTGAATTGCATACACGCGACGGGAATGGTTTGAAACCATTCCCTACAAAATCAATACAAACCGAATCATTCCCAAACGATGGAAATGTGCAAAACATTTCTTTAATACAATTTCCTGATGTCAAAAACAATACACAATTATTTTCAAAACAAGGTACCCAATTGCATACACGCGACGGGAATGGTTTGAAACCATTCCCTACAGATGTAAAAATTCATTCCTTATCCGAAATGGTGCGCGCATTCAAGACATTTTCATCTCGAAGAATAAATGAAATCGCAAATTTTCGTTTTCAATGGCAAAAATCATTTTATGATCATATTGTACGTAATGAAAAAACATTGGAATATATCAGAAATTATATTCGCAACAATCCATCCACTTGGACACAAGATTCTATTAACCCAAAAAATTTGAGTAGCTAAATATATTCTAAATTCCCTCTATGTCTCTCACACAAAAAATAATTATGGGCTTTTTCTTACTTGGAGTCATCAGTGCTCCGATGGTAGTTTTGGCGCAAGGCATAAAAAATTCAGCTCAGCCCTTGGCAGTAGTGGCAGATAAGAGCGGGGTGACTGAGAGTAATTTAGGCAATTTGACCGGCGGAATCATTGGCGTTGCGGTGAGTTTGGTCGGAATAATTTTTTTTGCGCTTATGGTCTATGCCGGTATCTTATGGATGACCGCGCGTGGCAAAGAGGACCAAGTCGAAAAATCAAAGCAGATTATTATTGCATCGATTATTGGCCTGTTTATCGTGGTTAGTGCCTATGCGATTACGGTGTTTGTGATGTCGAAGTTTTAATATTGCGTATACACAGATTTACGAATGGCACGGATTTACAAATTCGCAAATTCGAATATTGGTAAATCCGCGCCATTCGTAAATCTGTGTATAATTTAGTATATAGTTTAGTATCTAGTTTAATGTTTTTTATATGAAATACATCATAATTTCTATATCTATTGCAGTATCTCTCGTGTTTTTTTCTCAAGTATCTGCGCTTGACTTGGGTCAGGGTTTGGTGAAAGACGCGGGTAAGGCAGCGGGGTATGATGAAAATACGAGCGACATCACCTTGTCTGAAAATGTGGGTAAGGTGATCAATATCGCCTTGTCTGTAGTGGGGGTATTATTTACCATTCTGATGGTCTACGCAGGCTACCTCTGGATGACGGCGCGGGGTAAGGATGAACAGATAGAAAAAGCAAAAACTATTATTGTCGCGTCGATCATCGGGCTCTTTATTACCTTAGGTGCTTATAGTATTAGTAATTTTGTGGTGCCCCGCATTTTGGATGCGTCGACCGGAGCTCAAGAAGCTGACGGCTAACCCATACTACCTATGTATACAACAAAATATTTTTTTGTTATTTGTCTGATATTTTTTATGAGTATTTTTGTGATACTACAGCCTGCATCTGTATTAGGTGAAGTAGAGGTCAAATCTGCAGAGGAACAATCCGGATTAGGTACTTCAAAAGCAGATGCGCTCAAATATCTCAAAGCTGGTTCCGCGAGCGCAGGGTATACTGAGCCACCTGAAGATCCTCGCGTCATTGCGGCGCGGGTTGTCCAAATATTTTTGGGTATTGTGGGTAGTATCTTTGTATATTTATTTGTCTATTCCGGCTATACACTCCTCAGCTCTCAGGGAGAAGAGGACAAAATAAGTACTGCGCGCAAGACGATGACTGGCGCGGTTGTCGGGTTGTTTATTATCTTGCTCGCCTTTGGCATTACCTATTTTGTCGGCAAGGCTGGTCAGGAAATTACTGAAGTGAATGGGCCACAGACACCGGAAAAGTATACGCCATAATATTTTAGAATTTAGAATTTAGAATTGTGATTGCGAAAATTCTACTCACCAGAGCGAGGATAACGTTGCGGTCACCAGATCTTGGGTTGAATAGTTTTAAAAATAGAAATTTATATAGTATGTTTCATCCACTTAGTTGCAAATTCAAATTATATATAGGTCTCATAGTGAGTATCGTTTTTTTTGGGTGTGTAAATGGTGTGGTTTATGCGCAAGATCCAAAACCTCTTCCTCAGTATGTGTCGAGCTCGCCGAGCTCAAGTCTCAGCGCACAAATAAATAAACAAACAAAAGCCTTAGTCGGAAAAGAAGGTGCGCAGATACAGAGTAGCGCAGATATTCGGATTATTATTGCTCGTACAATAAAGGTATTTTTGGGTTTTGTCGGGACGCTTGCCACGGTGTACACGGTCTACGGAGGCTATCTCTATCTCACCTCGGCGGGATCTGAAGACCGTATGAGTCATGGTCGACGGATTATTTTATATGGTGTGCTTGGTATTTTGATTATTTTGTCTTCCTATAGTATTGCATGGTTTGTGTACAAAATTTATTATCGTGCGAGCGAAGATCCCTTTACCACTCCCGGCTATAGTTTCCCCTTTGATCATGGCAAATATGAGTATGATCTTGATACAGATCAAATGTATCAGAGCGATCCCTTTGGTCCGCCAGACAATGGAAAAAAAGATATCAATATCATGGGTGACGTGGTGGATCCCTTGGTGTTTTGATATACTCATGCGTATATGCATAAAAAAAATCCCTTATTTTCCATCGTCATCCCTGTCTATAATGAAGAAAAAATGATTGATGTATGTATTGATTTTCTTGAAGCTCAGGTGGGTGATTTTGACTATGAAATTATTGTAGTCAATAATAATTCGACTGATAAAACTCGTGCTATTGTTGAAAAAAGAAATGTGATTTTGATAGACGAGATGGTTCCCGGTGTTGGAGTCGCTCGTCGAGCGGGGACAGCGGTCGCGCGTGGTCAGTATATTATGCATGTCGATGCAGATACTCATCTGCCACCGTCGTATTTACATGAGGTTCTCAGACGTTTTGATAGAGATCAAAAACTTGCCTGTGTAGGTGGGCAGTTTTTTTATTATGATGCGCCTGTTTGGATTGGTTTTTTACGTTTTTTTACACATTGGGGTCTGTGGTTTTTTTCCGCGCTTGTTTCTTTGGGCAAGGTTGGCCCAATGGGAAATAACATGACCTTTAAAAAAGAAGTATATGATAAAACGGCAGGATTTGATGCACATCTTAAATATGGCGAGGATATGGATTTGTGTCGAAAGTTGAGCGCGTTTGGAAGAGTTTGGCTCGATATGCGTCTCAGGTGTGAGATTTCAGTACGAAGATTTGTGTTAAATAAGCGTCTGTGGGTATATTTTTTGAATTTTCTTACGATGAGTATTGTCGGTAAATCCTATGATAATGAATTGCCGCATCCAGATGAGATAGATGCATCTTGACTTGTGTATTTTTTTTGCTATACTTTAGGGCGGCTCAAAAAGTCCTTAGAGGGGTGGCCATGGTGTAGTGGTAACACAGAGGTTTGTGGTACCTTTATCACGGGTTCAATCCCCGTTGGCCACCCCTATGAGGATTTTTTTATACTATCTTGCTTTAATAATTCCTAAATAATCTCAAATTTTGAAATCTTTTTTAATCTACTGACATCCGCTCGTGAACGCAACTCTCCGAAAGAGAGGGGAAAACACACGTTCACGTGTCTCCTTTCTCTTTCGTAAGAGAAAGGCGGGGATAGAGTTGCGTTCACGAGTAAAGCGGGGGGTGAATAATTACAGGTTATTTAGGAATTATTAAAGCAAGTTAGTATATACTAAAAAACAGCCCATTTCGATGAGCTGTTTTTTGTCTTTTATGCTTTATTTGTCTCCCATCCGCTCAAATGCTCGTAAAATTTCAAGAGGCATAGCAAAAATGACCGTATTGGATTGATCAGAACTGAGGTCATTGATGGTGCTCAGTGTGCGAAGATGTAATGCGCCAGGTGCTTGAGAAAGCAGTATTGCTGCTTTGGCGATGTTTTCAGCCGCAATTACCTCACCACTTGCTTTGATAATTACAGATCGTTTTTCACGTTCAGCCTCGGCTTGTTTGGCGATGACACGTTGCATGTCATCTGGCAATATGACGTCTTTGAGTTCCACACTCTCGACTTTGATGCCCCACGGATCAGTCGCTTTGTCCACGATTTCTTTGATTTTTTTTGCGGCCGCCTCTCGATTTGCCAAAAGTTCATCAAGTTCAAGTTCACCGACTACATTTCGCATCGTGGTCTGTGCAAGTTGGCTTACCGCATACCAGAAGTTTTCCACCTCAAGTATTGCTCGTGCCGCATCACTTACTTTGTAGTAAATGACTGCATTGATTTTTGCCGAGATATTGTCTTTGGTAATCGCTTCTTGCAGGGGTACATCCACTGCTTTGACACGCATGTCTACTTTGGTCATGCTTTGAAAAATAGGTAAAACGATGCGCCAGCCCGGATTTACTACCCGTGTAAATTTTCCCAATTGAAATTTGACCCCGCGTTGGTATTCATTGACCTGACGGATACTGATAAGAAGAATGAACCCGACGACGATGAGTACTGGTATGAATGCTCCCATATGCTCGTGTTTAAAATAAATAAAACTACCCAATATACTACGGGTAGTATAGCAAGCGCAAGCGGGGTGTGCAAGACTATCAGATTCGAAAAAATCGAATCAGTATCGTCAAAACATCCTAAATTTGGGATGTTTTTTGTATAAATTTATGATATACTAAAGCTCGATGGAGAACATGGAGAGTAATCCTCGATGGTCTCGAGGCCTTAGTTGATATCTAAATGGTTCGATAATTGAAGCAAAACCGAATCACTGCTATAATAGAAATGCAAAAAAAGCTTAATAAATTCCATAATCACCGAGCCTGGTAAGCCTTGTAGGCTTCGTAAGCCTCGTAAGCCTTTATTATGATTCTCGCCACCTTCACCAGTATCCTACCCGAGCTCAAACCATATCTTCGCAGTAAACTCAAAAATCTGCAACTCGAAATTAGTAATAAACCACTTGATTTAGACAAAGTAAATCCTGACACAGAAATATTAGGAGTTTTTGTCGATTCAAAAGTAGATATGGCAGTATTTGAAAAACTTCCAAAACTAAAACTTATTGTCACCTGTTCAACCGGCTATGATCATATTGATTTACAAGTTGCAAAAAAACGAAAAGTCGTGGTATGCAATGTTCCCACATACGGAGAAAATACCGTAGCACAACATGCACTCACACTGATGCTCGCATTATCTCGAAAGTTATTTGAATCAGTTAAACGCGTCAAAGAAGGAGTATATGATTATCACGGACTTGTTGGTTTTGATTTGAAAGGAAAAACAATTGGCATTGTCGGAACCGGACATATTGGAATTCATGTGATAGACATGCTACAAGGTTTTGAAGCGCGCATCATTGCACATGACCCTTGCGCCACCAAAGAACTTGCCAAAACACATAATTTTGAACTAGTCAGTTGGAGTACCTTACTCAAAGAATCAGATATCATTTCACTCCATGTCCCACTCTGTGATGATACCCACTACATGATAAATAAATCCACAATCAAAAAAATGAAGCAGGGGGTTTACATCATCAATACTGCTCGTGGAGGTTTGGTTGACGCACAAGCCCTTGTTGAAGGTCTAGAGAGTGGCAAAGTTGCAGGCGCGGGACTCGACGTACTTGAACAAGAAGCATATCTCATGCATACACAAAAAATTACTTCAAAAACCTCAGCAACAGAAATTGAAACGAGTCTTATGGAAAATATTCTTATCGATCATCCACATACAATTGTCACTCCACACAACGCATTCAACAGCGTCGAAGCTTTGAGACGAATTATGGATACGTCAATTGAAAATGTAAAAATGTTTTTGGAAGCTGAAACCAAAAATCAAATTATACTAAAAAATAATTTTTAATATACAATACTATGGACAAAAAATATTATATTGCAGGAATATTAATTTTGTGTATTATATTCAGTTTTATCCCATTTTGGATCAAAGAATTGGAATCAGGTACATCCATACGAATAAATTTTTGGCAAAAATTTTTTATGCATATTGATTAGAATAATATACCTGCTATGAAAAAAAATGTTTTGTTATTTTTATGTATTATTTTTGGAGCAATTATTTTTCCTATCCGGACATCAGCGACAAATACTCCATGTGCCGAGCTCATCTTAGGGCATAATGAGGAGACTGCGGATCGGATAGATATATTGTTTTACAATTTTGCGTATGCAGATCAAGCTACATTTGTTGATACACTGAGGAGCATTGTCCAAAATGGATTTATGAGCATCGAGCCGACTGCGTCAAACAAAAATCTCTTCAATTTTTGGTATGTCAATCGAGATGAACTGCCCAAACGAAATATATTGGAACAAATTACGAAAGAAGTACACGACATGTGTCCTCAGCTAAATTATTCCGCCAAAACCTTCGAAGTCATGTACGTAAATAATCAACAACAGCAGGGTATGCCCCCGGGTGCGTCAACATTTGGGCATGGATCGACGATTATTCTTATTGAACCAAAACGAACAAGGGGTTATAGCACGCAAATGCTTTTTCACCATAGTTATTTGTTGTTGCATGAATTGGTCGGACACGCGATAGGAGAATTAGTAGATGAATATACTCTTAGCTCAGACAAATCGCAGGAACATAGCGCGATTGTATCAAACGGAATCAACTGTTTTGTCGGTACCTATGAACAATGCCTCAGTGACTCTCCATGGAGTGATCTCATCGGCCAAGGTTGTGGAAATCCAGACTCGATTGATTGTGATGAAACTGATCCGGATAAATACAAAGAAGTTGACTGTTATGAAGGCTGCCGTCTACTCACCTCAGGCGCATTTCGACCGCATGACACATCAATTATGAATGAGCAGCGTAAAGATTTTTTTGGGCTTGCACAGGCAAGAGAAATTTGCAATAAAATTCAAAAATATACGGGTAAGGCAAGCGGTTATTGTTTTACTGCACTTGGTATCGGTATTGCAGATCCAAATTATGTAGAATCAAACAATACTCAAGCAGAAAACAACACTGCGCAAGATCCTCCCGTGCAAAACACCCCACCCGAGATATTTATTGATCGTGAACCTGCGCAACACAATGCCACACAAATAATCAACATAATTGGCATCACGTTCCTCAGTATTATTCTAGCGGGAGGATGTATCACCTGCCTTTGGTATCTAGTTAAACTCGCTCACAAAAAATAATAGACCTGTTGCCTTTTAATAAATAAAAATGTTACAATGTAGTTATCTTAACAATAAATAACTACAGATATGATAAACGTTCAGCGTGTTTTGAAAAATCCTCGGGCAATGTCAGCATTAACCGGAGTTACACCAGAAGAA
>JACPGR010000045.1 GCA_016182415.1 Candidatus Magasanikiibacteriota bacterium | reverse complement strand
TAGACCTGTTGCCTTTTAATAAATAAAAATGTTACAATGTAGTTATCTTAACAATAAATAACTACAGATATGATAAACGTTCAGCGTGTTTTGAAAAATCCTCGGGCAATGTCAGCATTAACCGGAGTTACACCAGAAGAATTCAATCAATTGCTACCAATATTCAGTAAGGTATGGGATAGTTCTAAGAGATCTCAGCACAAACGTAATGCGGGAATTAGAAAAATCGGAGCTGGCAGAAAAGGATTTCTTAAAACTATGGAATCAAAACTGTTTTACATTCTGTTTTACTACAAATGCTATCCGACATATGACCTGCTCAGTATCATCTATGAGTGCAATCGTTCGAATGCGTGTCGCAGACAATTTGAACTCGGAAATATTCTCGAAAAAACCTTGGGCAGAAAACTTGTGCTTCCTGAAAGGCAAATGAAAAAACTTGAAGAGTTTTTCAAAGCGTTTCCAGAAGCCAAGGAAGTTTTCATTGACGGAACGGAGCGTCCCATTCAAAGACCCAAAGACAAGGAGAAACAGAAAGAAAATTATTCTGGTAAAAAGAAACGGCACACCAGAAAAAACCTGGTCATTACGGAGAAAAACAAACGAGTTGGATTTCTCAGTAAAACAGTTTGTGGCAAAACGCATGATTTCACCATGCTCAAGGAGCTTGCGAATCCCAACAAAATGCCGGCTAAAATCAAGAAACATCTTGACCTTGGCTTTAAAGGTTTTAGCAAACAGTTTCCCGAACACAAAATATCCATGCCCAAAAGAAAACCAAGAACCAAAGAACTGACTGAATTTGCCAAAGAACAAAACAAGAAAAAATCATCCATTAGAGTCTTGGTTGAAAATGCTCTTGCAGGAGTAAAAAGACTTAGAATTGTTACGGATGTATTTCGCAACAAGAAAAAAGATTTCGATGACCAAGCAATGTTCATTTCCTGTGGACTCTGGAATTACCATTTAGCAATTAAGTGATAATACCAGAATCTCTAGGAAGATTCTATTTAATTTTATTACTATTAAGCAACAGGTCTATTGTGTTTCTCGAACAAGATATTAAGCACGGCTTTCGTGCAGGGGAAAACGGTATGAGGTTACTTGCATACCATGGACCACCAATGCACGAACGAATATCTTAATAACAAAAAACTCTCTTCTGAGAGTTTTTTGTTATGTGATATGTATTACATGATCATTTTGCAATAATAATTCCCAGGGATCCATCAGCCTCTACATCCACGGCTGACGATTCTCCAGTTTTTGACACCTCTACATTTGCTTCTGTCACAATAAATTTTCCGATCATGCCTATTTTTCGATGCTCGCCAACACTGCAATAATATTCAAATTCTCCTGCTTTGTCAGCAGTGAATGTTACTGATGTTTTTTCACCTGAGTTAACTTGCTCAGTACGCGCGTTGAATTCATCAATTGTCCAATCATGAAATCCGCTCGTACTTTCAAAATTTATGGTTACTTTTTGACCTTTTGTTACACTAATTTCCTTTTGAGAAAATTCAAAATTTTTCCCGCTTAGAGCTACAACCACAGCGTTGTTTACTGCTTGTGTTGGTTCAACCACAGGTTGTGTTGGTTCAACAACAACCTCATCTGAAACTTGAGTAGTGTCTAAAACCGGTATAGTAGTTTCTACTTGTGTTTTTGATTCATCTACTGGTTGGGTATTGTTATATACCTTATTAGTACTATTACAACCTACACCTGCAATTAATAAAACTCCTAGACTTAAAAAAATTTTCTTCATATTTCTATAAATTAAAAATATATTAGACTAATTTAGTATACCTTGTTTGAAAACTGATGTCAATGTGGATAAATTATTGTGCAGAGATAAAGCCTTTTTCAATCATTTCTTGAGTAGAACTTGGAACTTCAGAGTATTTTGAAAGAGCGTTCAAGATCGCCTCTTTTTCAGGACTTAGGGCAATATAGGGCTGACTCTTCTCGCTTATTCGAATCGGAACAAGTTTCACCTCAAAATCAATCTTCTCTGCCCCAACTTTTTCAAACGCAAAATCAAGAGCCAATCCTTGTTGTGTTTCTTCTGAAAAATATTGATCAAACACAAAGTTTCCTAAACTATAAAAAATCAACTTTTCTTTGTAAATTTCGATTGGCTGTATTACATGTGGATGTGTACCGATAATGAAATCTGCTCCGGCATCAATAAGTGCATGCGCTTCCTCAATCTGTGGTTTGGAAGGATTTGTAGTAACATACTCATATCCCCAATGTGGATAGACAATCGTAAGGTCAACCTGATCTTCAAGATCTTCAATTTCTGACAAGACATTATCAAACCCAGTTTCGACAAGCTCATGAAATCCAATAAAGGCAAAACGAATTCCATTTTTTTCTACTATCGTTGAAATATTTCCCAATCGATTGAGCGGATCGCCAAAATAGCCAAGCGTTGAACTTGCCAAAAATTCACGTGCCTGTGCGAGACCTTTTTCTCCAAAATTAAGCATGTGATTATTCGCAAGGCTTACTACATCAAAATATGTTTCAAGCGGCCCCACAAATTTTGGTGAGAAGGTAAATACGAGCCGTTGACTTCCTTCTCCATTTGCAACTGAGACGAAATTGGTAATAGGTCCTTCTACATTTCCTACACTAATATCGGCACTTTGCAAAAAATCTCCTATTTTCTGAAATGGAAAATAAAAATCTTTTGCCCCAAGTGTATACAAATACACGGTGCGATCAAGCATCATGTCTCCTACTGCGATCATGTGAACTTGCTTGACATCAGGTACGGTGGGTTCAATAATTTGTTCGGGGGTGCTTATATGTATCTCTTCAACCTGTGTTTGTGCTTTCAAAATATCTTGTGAAGCCGAAGAACTGCGCGATAAACGTATTGTAACAAACAATACACTAACAAATATAAGTCCAGTAAAAAGTGCAAGCCAAAACCATAGATGTTTTTTTGTGTGTTCCATAAATTATAGTACACTAAAATATCGTCTACGATATCACATAAATTTTCAAAAATAGAAACCGCGTCAAGAAATATTACTTGAAGAAATTCGAGACTTGCTTAAAAAATGATACTTACTGATGCGTCAGTCGATAAATCACATTTGCCGTATCATCGGAAATATAGAGTGCTTTATCCGGACCAAATTTCAGATCAGTAGGTCTTCCTAAGACAGTTTTTCCAGTATCATCGAGCCATCCACTGATAAAATCTTCTTGATCTATATAGTTTCCCTCATCGTCAAAATTAAGAAACACAATCTTATAACCGCTAGGTTTTGTTCGATTCCATGAACCATAGAATGCAACAAGTAAATCATTTGTATATTCCTCTCCCCAATTTGTATTTTCAGGTACAAAGGCAAGCCCAAGTGGCGCTGAATGAGCTGGCAAATCTATGGTACTTGCTATATATACAGGTTCACGACACGGGTTTGCTCCATAGTCGTTTTTTTCAAAATCCGTATCCAATATATTATCTCCATAACATAGTGGCCACCCAAAATGTTGGACCTGCGGGTTTGAAATATCTATGACATTTATTTCATCAGGTGGTACATCATCCCCAAGTTGATCTCTGCCCATTTCAGTCGTCCAAATTTTATTATCTTTGAATACAAAAAACACCGCATTACGCAAGCCTTTTGCAACTTCTTTAAAATCACTCCCATCTTTTTGTATTGAATAAATTGCCGCGCGCTGTGGATCTTGTTCATAGCACACATCACAACTAGAGCCAATTGAAATATAGAGTCGATTATCAGGCCCAAATCCAATCGTACGACTGGTATGGCGACCGCCCATTGGCAAATTAATTACATCCTGCGGATATATTATTGATGATCCAGCCAACGACATTTTTACCAATTCATAATCAGCTAAAGCCTGGTAATCCACCGGATTATCAATAATTCCTTGTATATATACATCAATATACACAATTTTATTTTCCTCCGCAATATACAAACGTCCTGGATTCTCTGGATCAAAAGCAAGTCCATGTGGTTTATTCAAATTTAAAAGCACAGTAAATTCATATACACCCTTAGATATTCCGTTTTCAATATCAATCATCACCACTTTACCCTGATCCATCTGTGAAACCCACAAATTTCCTCGGTAATCGAAGGTCATGACACGCGCGTTTGGAATATTATCCTCAAATATCGAAATTTGAAATCCAGGCTGGACGGTAAATAGAGCATTGTCAAACTTAAACAAATCAGTTACATTTTCTTTCGGATCAAAAAATGCAGAAGTTGCGCCACGTAAATTGTTGTAGTAAAAAATTCCTCCAAAAATAAAGATTAGCATAAGTATTATTCCATTAACCAAGTATATACTATTTCGATTTTTCATATCTGTTAAAGTTAGATGGATATTTTGATTCGTATTTTTATGTTATACTATCTTGCCGAAAGAGAGGGGAAAACACACGTTCACGTGTCTCCTTTCTCTTTCGTAAGAGAAAGGCGGGGATAGAGTTGCGTTCACGAGTAAAGCGGGGGGTGAATAATTACAGGTTATTTAGGAATTATTAAAGCAAGTTAGTATATTATAGTAGTAGTCTAACAAAATTTAGATTAAAAAACAACCCTTGTATGTACAAAGGTTGTTTTTATTTTAGTCTAAATTTAGATTACATCGCTTTTGGAGTAGTAGTACACATTTTACAACAACTTTTATGTGATACAACTTCAACGATAGCAGAAAGACCCACGAGTACATATACTACGCGAGAAAACCACGCACCTTGTCCACCAAAGAGATCTCCTACATCCCATCCAAACAATCCAACCAAGAGCCAATTGAGACCTCCAACCACGAGGAGTAAAAAGGTTACCATATGTAATGCTTTCATACATTCACCCCCTCTCAGTGTCGGTTGACACATTAGCCGAATGTAAATGCATATAAGGCAACACCCGGATTTTGTATAATTAATTCTAAGGTATGCTGTTCTACACCATCAGGCTCATCAATTAATGTGTAGAGCTTACTTTCGTGTATGGTAACAAAACCATCAGTAACATCAGACCCCGCACTGCCTGTAACAGATACTCCATCTCGCAAAACTTGAACGTGTACAGGATTTTGTGCGTTTCCGACAATGTAGACATTTTTGGCTCGATAGGTATATATCACTTTAGCTTGTGCACTATTGTTTTGCGCATATTCATCAGTGATATTCCATATACCGTTCAAGTATAGCATATTTTGAGAAAAACGAACAGGAGCTTCAAAGTTATACACACCTGATTTTTTCTTAATCCCATTTGCCAAATAATTATTTCGCAATGAACCAAAATAGGTTTCCGGACTCTGTGCTTTGGAGGTCTCAGCTTCGACTTGGACTATAGAATTATCAATGAACGTATTTTCATCCACCCTCTGTGCTCGCTCCTTGAGCAACTCCTGAATCTTTTTCTCAGTTTCGTCATAAGCACCTTCACCGATATGGTCATAGACAATATAGCCGTCAATATCAATCAAATATTTTCTCGGCCAATATCGATTGCCATATGCGTTCCAGGTCTTATATTCGTTGTCGAGAATTACCGGATATTTTATCCCAAATTGATCCAATGCTTGTTGTACATTTTGCGGTAATTTTTCAAATGCAAATTCCGGAGTATGAATTCCTATTATTTCCAAACCACTGTCTTTGTATTTATCATACCACGCAGTGATATATGGCAGTGTACGCTGGCAGTTTATACAGCTATAGGCCCAGATATCAAGAAGAATAACTTTTTTACCCACAAATTCCTCTATTGTAATGCCTTCCGTATTAAGATATCTATCCGGACTAACTAATTCTTTATACTTGGGGTAGCGTAATTCTTTTTGCATAAGCGTTTGATCTGTCGAGTTGATCTGTATTTCTTCATCCATCTGTTCTTCCATTGGCTCGGTGAGTAATTTTTGTTCAAATTTGCTAATATCCAAAAAACCGGTATTTAAAATTTTAGCTTCAATTTTTTTATCTGCACCTGTAATAATTGCAAGCCCGACAATGACAAATAAAATTCCTAATATTTTTTTGAATTTTCCATGTGGATCTGCAAATGATGCAAGGCGTTTTGTCATACGTTGGCCAAGATACCCTATCAACACAAGCACAAGCATAAGTCCCAGCGCATACGATACCAGATATAAAAGACCTCTAGAAAAATTCTGTGGTAATACAGTCGCAAGTATCAAAAAATAAGTCGGGCTACAGCTCGAAAATACCGGACCAAGCGCCATGCCTACCAACACATCCCCCCATACACCTTTTTTCTGTGCTACCTTACCTAGAGTTTGGCTTGATGTGGCATTGATTCTAAGAGATACTTTTTCCCATGCTGATGGAAAAAGCGTAACAAGTCCAAACAAGATAATAATTCCACCTGAAATAGATGTCCAAACTGAAAATGGAATATCGATTAAGAGGGTACTTGCTTTGAGTAGTAGCGTAAAGATGATAATCGAAAACGCAAGCGCTCCACTGACCATAAAAGGCTTATATTTTTCTTCCCCTTCGACAGACCTGCCAAGAATTATCGGAAGCAAGGGTAAAATACAAGGCGCGAGAATTGTCAAAATTCCTGCGAGAAATGAGATAAGTAGCAGTGTCATATCGTTAAATTATTTTTTCTAAAATATCATCAAGTGTGATACCGCCAGACCATTTGTCTATCATATCGCCAAATTCATCGACTTGGACAAAGGTGTGTTGAAGCGTTACTCCATATTTTTTTCTCAATTCAATTTCTTTGTCAAAGTCCACTTTGAATATATACACACCTGACGGAATTTGTTCAAGACTACTCAATACTTTCTCATCAATCACACTACAACTTGCACACCAATCTGCTTTAAAAAATAGGATCACTTTTCCATCGTGCGCATATAATAATTTTTGAGGTTCATATACTTCGTATTTTCCCTTTTGGGTATCATTACGTAATATGTCTTCTTGTGCATGTATCAAATCAGAGTTTTCATCACTGTGTGAAACACTTGTATGTAAGAAATATATGAGTGCAAAAGTAGATATCATTGATATACTAAATAGGATCAATTTTTTATTCATATTTATTTGAGATGAGCTACTACATCAGCTAGGGTAAGATATGTTCTCATACAATATCTATTTAAAATAATCATACTATATTGGAATAGTATTTAAGTATCATACATAAAATACACAACTTATACAATTGTGGATAATTTGTTTGAGTAGGTTGATGCAAAATTAAAAAAGTCCCTTGCAAGACTTTTTTGAGAGGAGGGTGTATGCTTCACTAATATACATGAAGTCCTGCACGTCTCCCCGTCGCCCATGAAGCGTGCAGATTGAATCCACCAGTGAATCCATCAACATTCAAAATTTCTCCTGCAAAAAATAACCCGGGGCAAATCTTTGATTCCATCGTACTTGGATTCACTTCTGATAACTCGACACCTCCTGCGGTAACAAACTCATCCCCTGCTCCACGACCGATGACTGAGAGCGGGATGTTTTTTATATAGTCGACAATTTGATTCAAAACTTTTTTACGTATTTCAGCATTCTTTTTTTCAGTCGAAATGTTCTGTGTCTCGCATACAAAATCTGCAAGTGAACGTGGAAGTATCGCATGAATAGTGTTTCTACATGTCTTTTTTGGAGACTCCTGCATTAATTTCGTCAGGTGCATTGTCAACTCATCGACAGAAAAATCAGCACACAGGTCGATACTAATTTCAAGCGGTTTTTTTGGGCTATATTCTTCAAATGCAGTGAGTGAGGAAAGTGCAAAAACCGCAGGTCCACTCACCCCCGTATGGGTGAATAAAAATGGCCCAGTATAGCTATGTTTTTTATTTCGCACAGATTTTATGGTAGCTTTTTTGAAACTCAGACCAGACAGTGTCTTTGGCCATTTTTCCTTGATAATAAATGAATTGAGACTCGGTGCAAGACGAGTTACAGAATGCCCCAATGATTCAGCAAGTGCATATCCATCACCCGTCGAACCGGTATGACGATAGGCTTGTCCGCCGAGACACAGTACGACCTTGTCTACCAAAAAAATTTCTTTGTCTTTACAAAATATTTTGAAACCTCCTGCTGAATTTTTTTCAATTCTCTGTACGCCATGTCCTGTCAAAATTTTTGTGTGTGAAGTTTTGAATATTTTTTTGAATGCGTCTACGATATCATGTCCATCATGAGACTGTGGAAATACTCGCAAATCATCTTCACAGATGAGTGGTACGCCATGTGCTTCAAACCATTCACCTGCATCTGTTGGTGAAAATGTGTGTAATGCTGATTGTAAAAATTTTGATCCCCGTGGATATTTTTCAAGCACCGTTTTGATATCATGAAAACCTGTCGTCACATTAGATCTTCCACCGCCTGAAATAATCACTTTTTTTCCAAGTTCAAAATTTTTTTCAAACAACAAAACTTCCGCATCTGGATGTGATTCATTGATTGTAGCACTACACATCATGCCTGCTGCGCCTCCACCGATGACTCCAATTTTCATAACTTTTTATTGCGAAAAGAAGGTTTAAACACCTAAAGTTGTATCCAACCACGTGTTATCACCTTCGACTTTAGTCGGAATAAGGTCCCGAACCTAATCCAAAGTAAAATCGATCTCGGTTTTCTTGAGCATATACACGAACTCCTGTTCAATCTCCTTCCGCCGTTCAAGAATTTACCTGCCCTGAACAGAAAGGTATATTTTCTATCAATTCAATGTTTCTATTTTTTGCTTCCTGCCTTGCTTGTTGCATTTCCACCACGCCTTTATCGTTATCTAACACAACCATTCTGTTATCAAAACCACCTAGAGCATTTGAAGCATCGATAATTAGATTGACCGCGTTTCCACCCTTGCCATTTCTTATTGTGACGGCATCTCCACTATCTCGCGCATATATACTATCTTGCTTTAATAATTCCTAAATAATCTCAAATTTTGAAATCTTTTTTTTTAATCTACTGACATCCGCTCGTGAACGCAACTCTCCCCTCGCCCCTCTCTTACGAAAGAGAGGGGAAAACACACGTTCACGTGTCTCCTTTCTCTTTCGTAAGAGAAAGGCGGGGATAGAGTTGCGTTCACGAGTAAAACGGGGGGTGAATAATTACAGGTTATTTAGGAATTATTAAAGCAAGTTAGTATAATTGGTGTCAATTCTTCAACATACTACTTACAATCCAGTTGAACACACCCATAATCAAGGCTCCCCAAAATGCAGGCCAGAAACCTGCGACTGAGAAACCCTCGACAACAGTTCCGACAAACCAAAACAGAAATCCATTGATCACAAAAGTAAAAAGCCCGAGTGTCAAAATGTTGATTGGAAGTGTAAAGAAAAATAAAATTGGACGAATCACGGCGTTGACAAGTCCCAAAACTAATGCAGTAATAAATGCGGCATACCAACCACTTACCTCAATTCCTGATAAGTATTGAGAGATGAGGAGTAAAACGCCGGCGTTTAACACCCAACGAAGTAATAATTTCATAAGATTCAAGATTATCCCGATTTAATTGGGAAGATTAAAGATTATACAACTATAGTATACCGCTCTTATCTTACTTTTTCAACCTTTTGTGCAACAAGCAACCCATGACCAAGTTCCAAAATTTCGTATGTATAATTTCCAGAACCAAGATACGCAAAAAACTCATCAAGCTTTCTGCGCCATTCTGTCACGTCGTCTGCGATAATACTTGCGTTTTTTGTCAAATACGGTTCGAGCAACTGCACCTGCCTAACATATTCTCGCTTTCTCGCATCAAGAAAAACAAAATCAACAGGACTACTCCAATTTTTCAAAATTTCAATTGCATCTCCAAAATGTATCTGTACATTTTTATATCCCAAGCGATCAAACGTTTCTTGCGCTTTTAAAATTTTGGATGCTTCATTTTCCAATGTGTCAACAAAACCACCATATTCTCTCGATGCTTCTGCAAGCCAGATTGTCGAATATCCAAGTGACGTACCAACTTCGACAATATGCTTAGGTGTATATTTCAACGCCAACTCATATAGTTTTTCAGCAACGTCTCTCGTCACTGACCAACTCTCCATTTCCGTAGGTAAGGTAGTTTTTTGTGACAACACATCACGAAACCATGCATCATGTTTTTCAAGTTCTGAAGTAATTTGTACAAATTCTGGTCGCATAGCAATGCTTATCTTAAAATAATGTAGACAATATAGCTAAATTTGGATAATTTTTCAAGTAAATACGACGCAACTCACCCCTCGCCCCTCTCTTACGAAAGATAGGGGAAACACACGTTCACGTGTCTCCTTTCTCTTCGGTAAGAGAAAGGCGGGGATAGAGTTGCGTTCATAGGGCGAGGGGAGAGTTGCGTTCACACAATTTACAAAACCTCCAATCTACGCTACACTTAAACATATTCCTTTTATTTGTATCAGCCAAAGGACGCCTGCCTGTCCGGCAGGCAGGCGTCCTTTGGCGGAGTAATTTGTATGTAACTTTATGTCAAAACTCACTTTATACAACACATTGACCAAACAAAAAGAAGAATTCAAGCCAATCGCTGATAACAAAGTCGGTCTCTACACCTGTGGCCCCACGGTCTACAACTACGCACATATTGGCAATTTGCGCACCTATATTTTCGAAGATATTTTGAGACGAGTTTTGGAGTACAATAATTTTGATGTCGAGCATGTGATGAATATCACTGATGTGGGACATCTGACGGATGACGCAGACAGTGGTGAAGATAAAATGGAAAAAGGAGCACGACGTGAAGGAAAATCCGCATGGGAAATCGCAGAATTTTATACACAAGTTTTTAAAGAAAATCTTGTAGATTTACATATCACTGAACCAAAAATCTGGTGCAAAGCGACTGATCATATTCCTGAGCAAATTGAACTGGTACAGAAATTGATTGACAAAGGTGTAACGTATGAAACATCGGACGGAATATATTTTGACACGACAAAAATTGATGACTACGGTAAACTTGCAAATCTCAAAAATCAAGAACTCAAAGAAGGCGCGCGGGTAGATATGGGTGAGAAAAAAAATCCGCATGATTTTGCATTGTGGAAATTTTCTCCTGAAGGCGAACAGCGACAAATGGAGTGGACAGCATTCAGTCGTCAAGGGTTTCCGGGTTGGCACATCGAATGTTCTGCTATGAGTATGAAATATTTGGGAGAACAATTCGATATTCATTGCGGAGGTATTGATCACGTACCCATTCATCACACCAATGAAATCGCCCAGTCTGAAACTGCGACTGACATAAAACCATGGGTGAAATATTGGATGCATGGGGAATTTCTTCTTCTTGACGAAGGCAAGATGTCTAAATCTGCTGATAACTTTATAACTTTAGAAACTTTAAAAACTCGTAACATCAATCCCCTCGCCTATCGCTATTTTGTACTGCAGGCGCATTATCGCAAACAGTTGAATTTTAGTTGGGAAGCACTTGAAGCGGCTCAAACAGGCTTGAATCGTCTATATGAGACGGTTCGCTCTTGGCAGAATGAAGAATCTAAAATAGGTTGTGCTGAATACGAACAAAAATTTCTTGATTTCATTAATGATGATCTAAACATATCTGAAGCGCTTGCACTAATGCAAAAACTCATAAAAAGTGATTATCCAATTCATGCAAAAAAAGCTACACTTAATAAATTTGATAAAGTCCTCGGTCTTGGGTTTGCAGAGTTGAAAGAAGAAGCTGAAATTGAAATTCCTGTTGAAATTCAAACGCTTCTCGATGAGCGTTCTCAAGCTCGTGCAGAAAAAAATTGGGGAGAGTCAGATCGACTTCGAGATGAGATAAAAAAACTTGGGTTTGAGGTGGAAGATACAGGAGACGGACAGAAAATTAAAAAGATATGACGCACGAAGTTGAGCAGTTTTTAGACTTGCACAAAATTCAATACAAACTTCACACACATCCAGCTGTCTTCACCTGCGAAGAAGCTGAAACTCATTGCAAAGATATCCCAGGCCTTGCCTGCAAAAATCTATTTCTCAAAGAAGACAAAACTGGGCAATATTTTTTGGTAATCTTGCCGGCAGATAAACGGATGAATCTCAAAGATTTTCAAAGTCAGCATAATTTGCAAAAACTCAGTTTTGCGCGAGATGAACGACTTGCAGAAGTTTTGAAACTTACTCCAGGTGCCGTCTCCCCTTTTGGATTGATAAATGATAGTGAAAATAAGACAGTCTTATACATTGATGCTGTTGTATGGAATGCGCCAATTGTTACATTTCATCCGAATGTGAATACCGAGACGCTTGAGCTAACGCATGAAATGTTTAAGAAGTGTGTAGAGGGGTTTGGGAATGAGTATAAGATTGTTTAAAATAAATTATGATCTACCACCAAATCACCCCATGGAAAAATACAATTGCCTTTTGTATTGTTTTTGATTTACGCAATTTAGAATTAGAAAAAATTCACAATGGATTATTGCATTTTGGAGAACATCTCTCACTTATTGAAACAAAAAAATATACTCAAGATAAATTACGAAAAAAATATGGTATTGTATTCAATTTATTTGATGCATATACATCTCTTGATTCATTAGTCTTCTCTGTAGTATGCCACCGATCCGACTTAGCAGAAGTCTGTGCGATACTTAAAGAAGTAATCTATTCATGGGAATGTACTGAGAAACAATTTTT
>JACPGR010000046.1 GCA_016182415.1 Candidatus Magasanikiibacteriota bacterium | reverse complement strand
TGCTCATTATGTGTAACTAAATACTCTAAATATGTATTGTCTTTAGCAAATCTACTGAGTAATTCATCTCTAATTTTATACAGATCATCCCACGCATACAAATAGTAACACACATCATTTTTAAAATATTGAATACATGCAGAATACCCAAAACCAAGCGTGTCTGGCATATTTCGGATCATCGAAAAAGCAGGACCATACAAAAGAGTCGGTGTTCCATTGAATCCTTGAAAATACCAATCTTTTTGTACCAGATCATCGAGTAAATTCATAGTATATAGAGGCTTTGTTTAAATTTTGACTCACGCTACTAGCTTTCCCCACCCCTCCCCCATCTCCTCAATCAAATCCTCCGCATTATAAAACGTTCCTTTTTAAGCTCCAAAATAATTGTTAACTGAAAATTCAAATTGTTCAATAAATAATTCTTTGAAATATCTAAAATTATTTTGTTCATAAAACAACAGCATTGCTTTTTTGTATTCCAATTCATCAATACTTCGAAAAGACAAAGGACAGACATCGTGTGCGATAAGAAGCGCATTGCCTATAAGTCGGCTCGTACGTTTATTGCCGTCCTCAAAGGGTTGAATATACGCAATAAGAAGCATCGCTATAAATGCTTTGGTAAGTGGATTTTTTTGAGTATTGATTAGTATACACGCCTTCTCGAGAGCCTCTGTGATCTGAAATACATTATCAAGTGGCTTGTATACAGTACCGGTGATACGCACCAAACCGGATCGGACATTTTTTGAAACTCCTAAATTTTCAACGAGTAAACTATGGACATCTTCAATATCGCGAACTTGTAATTTTACAAATCTTTTTTTATGTGCGCGAATATAATCCAACGCTATTTTATGATTCAAAATCATATTTGTCTCCGATCGCGTATGTCCTTTTGGCTCTTGTTGCTCGCGTAATAGATATTCTGTTTCCAAAAGCGTATAGGTATTGCCTTCTATTTTCGATGATTTCCAAGATAATTCAATTGCCAGACGTTCATATTCACGTTTGAGCACAGTGGGCGATAATTGTTGTATATTTTGTGTATATACATTGTTTGCTTTTTTCAAATGTACAAGTTCCTGAGAACTAAATACAGATTCAAGCAAAGAAAAAATATCAAAATCAAAGACTTCCTTGGCATGTCTTTTTTCAAGATCTTTCTCAAAATATTTTTCTACATCAATAGGTCGTATTGCGCGATATCCCTGTGTTGTCGCATACACTGCTCCACGACCTGCACCACTTTTTTGTATATACCCAAGACCCTGCAATTCCTGTAAATCACGATATATCGTCATGCGAGAAAAAATATAGCCTACCGTATGTATATACTGAATAACATCTGAAACTGCCTGTGGTTTTTGAGCCTGTTCCAAAAAAGAGAGTACTAATTCTTGTCTTTTATTGAGTGATAGTGCCATAAGAAAATATAACATTTTTATATAATAATTATAACATTTTTGTTACAATTATACAATACTAATGATACAACTCAAAATTTGCCCATCTAAATATAGACCTGTCCGACTTACTCTACTAGCTTTTTCCACCCCTCCCCCATCTCCCCAATCAAATCCTCTGCATTATAAAACGTTCCTTTTTTCTCGTAGAGTTTATCACCAACAAACCCAATAAAATACAGTCCTGCACATGCTGAAATCATAGTGTCATTACTACAGGCAAACGACGCAATTGTGGACGCGAGTACGTCTCCCGTACCACCCTTAGTCATCCCGACGTTACCGGTCTTATTTTCACACAATTCTTTTCCATCACTCACATAATCAATCGCACCCTTCAAGACCACCACACCCCCATACTCGATCGCCATCTCTCGCACATGATCTGCAGTTGGTGTACATTTGTATACTTGTTCAAATTCTCGTGAATGCGGAGTCATGATCGTATTACTATGTATCCACGACGGACTCAGATGCCACATAGCCGTCGCGTCTATTACGACTTTTTTATTTTGATAGTCATTGAGTAAGGTACGCACAAGCCCAATAGTCTCATCTGTTTCCGAAAGTCCCGGACCTATCAAAATACTGTCGACAATATCGACCGTACTCCACAATTCTTCTTCACGCACCGGGATAAATACGGTAATATCTGATTTCAGATTTTCAATAAGACCTCGATTGTTTGGGGTTGTATATACATACACCATATCCACAATTCGAGATGCCGTTTCAACTGCGAGAAGGAGCGCTCCGTGAAATTTTTCAGATCCGGCAATAATAAGAAGACGACCATTTTGTCCTTTGTGGCTTGATGAATCCGGTTTTTTGAGTTGTGTAAGTATGTCTTTTGTGATTTCGCGCATATGTATATATAATGCTGTGTTGAGACAAAAAAGTCAATGGTCTGGACCATTGACCTCATTGCGCGATTGTTTCTGTATATGGTTCTACGTTGAGGTTGAGTTTGTCTTACTCGCTCGACGTATCATAAACAATACTTTGTCATTTGCATTGACCGGTGTAATAACTTTTTGTGGATTTGCGAACTGCCATACTCGAAATATTTCATCTGCAAAGCCTTGTCCGACAAGTGTAACTCCGCTAAAATCAAGAATAATCTTATTAAATGCGTCCAAACCATATACTACACGCTTTGCCTGCGAACGAGAAATACAAGTTCCTCCAAGTTGATAGGCTTTTACATGAATAAGTGTCTTATCAAAAAGTGATAACTCATCTGTATCAGTACAAAATTGTTCAAAAAGTTGTATCAAATTTTTTTTACTTGTCGTGCTGATTTCAAACCCAAGCTCCGTACCTTGTATTGGTCGAGTTTCCCCTACAAAAATATCCGGTACCATAGTATCAAAACGCACAAGTATATCATCACTTCTAATCGTACAAACATCTGCTATTTTGGAAGTAAAAAAAATTCCTTCCCCGCTATGTCCTCGAGGCATGGTTGTCTGTTTACCTTTAAGCAACCGCTCAATTGCTTCTTCCGGAGAATGCAGTTTCATCATTTTTTGGATATGTCTAAAAATTCCAACTCCATTATCTTTTATGGTAAATGATATTACTTCCCCTTCATTATTTCTTTTTCGAGATATACAGATACGTATTTGTGTAGCCGATGAATGTTCTTTTGCATTATTGAGTATCTCAGTAAAGGCGTATTCTACAATGGAAATGAGAGATCGTGACAAACCGGAAAAGATACGTGTTTCATCTCGTGCCATATCCAAGACAGCCGTTTCATCAATAGTTTTTTTATTTTGTAATACTTTTTTCCATAGACGTTTTTCGTCAGGATCTTCTCCTGCATACATATATCTTGATGCATTAGTCTCACCGATACGCATTAATACTCCTCGCTCTACAAGAACGCGCAAGTGAGCCTGAGCATAGGCGCGACTTACTCCAAACTTGTCGACCAAATCACTGGTTCGAACAAACCTTTTTGCATAGAGTAATGCACTAATCTCTGTCTCAATTTTTGTGTGTATATTAACCATATACGCCTATCCTACAATAAAAAAAGAGACTTGTCAAGTACTTGTATACTATTTTACACTTGTATAGTTACTTACACACTATGGATCAAAACTAACTACCTGATCCGGATCAAGATGTGTTGGCTTAGTATCTGTTTTAGGAGTTTGAGACGTTGTTTGTGCAAGAGGTTCTGATCTTAAATCTAGCGGGGCTGATTGTGATGCATAAGGCTGGACAAATTTCTTCTTTTTTCGTCGGCGTTTTTTCTTTTTGCCAGACTCACCTTGTAGAGCAACTGCTTGATTTTGATGAGAATTGTTCGATGTTAATATAGGCATTGGCTTACCCAAAAATGAATCAGTAACTACAGTTTGAGAGCTTACATCAGATCCAGATTCTTTTAAATCACCATCAAATTGGCTATAAAAATCTGACCTGTCACTGTGTGGTTCAACTTCATCTACTTTTTTTTCTTTTGGCAATAAGGAACTAAGCGAAATACTTTCCTCAGGTTCCACAAGATTAATTACTGTATCATTTTTCTGTATGGGTTTATGATTTTTATATGCTGTAGTATCATTGTACTTAATCTTAGTCTCAATCTTAATTTGATCAGTACCATCTTTTTTTACTTCCTTCTTTTTTTGCTGGAAGTTATTTTGTTTTGATACTTCCTTCTTTTTTTGCTCAAATTTCTTTGGTCTCTCGTCATCGTCATCATCACTATCATCCAAACTACCATTTTCGTCATATTCCATACCACTCCATTTCAAAATCTTTTCTTCAATAGAACTCTTCGTCTTACTATAGCGTTCTCGAGAAACTCGAATTACTTTTTCTGCTGATCCCGTAGGAGACCCTATCGGAGGCATAGTCTGCGCGCTAAATGGACGTGAGGCGACGCCATCAATCATGAGTTTTAGTAAAATAGTATATTTACTCAAATTGACAATATTTTCTTCGAGAAATACGGGCGCAAATTCTTTTGCAAGCGCTTCGGCATCCATCGCTCCAATACGAAATGTGACAATTGTTCCGACGTTTCCAAATACCGCATCAGCCACAAGCTCATCAAGCTGTTTTACATATTGATGCGCCATAATGAGACTCAAACGATATTTTCGTGCCTCGGACAAAATATTTGCAAAACTCGGGGT
Source organism: Candidatus Magasanikiibacteriota bacterium (assembly GCA_016182415.1). Classification (GTDB taxonomy): domain Bacteria; phylum Patescibacteriota; class Patescibacteriia; order Magasanikbacterales; family UBA922; genus JACPGR01. The sequence goes on along the minus strand of JACPGR010000046.1, from coordinate 2,418 downwards.
CGCAAAATTTTGAAATTCATCTACATATAAGAAAAAATCTTGACGCTCTTCTTCAGACATGTCCACGCGTTCCATTGCTGCGAGCTGAAGTTTGGTGATAAGCATACCTCCAAGCAAGCGACTATTATCTTCACCAATACGCCCTTTGGATAAATTCATGATAAAAATCTTTTTGGTATCCATGATATCACGCACATTGATGGTCGATTTGACTTGCGCGACCATATTTCGGATGACTGACGCAGACAAAAATTGACCGATTTTGTTTTGAATCGGTGCGACAGCTTCTTTGGCATAGCGGGGTTCATAATTCGCAAATTCATCACGCCAAAATGCTTTGACAACCGGATCAGTCAATTGCTTCACGACTTTACGGCGATATTTTGCGTCCGCAAGCAGTCTATTGATTCCAAGCAATGTCGAACCCGGATAATCAAGTAATGCCAAAATTGTATTATTCAAAATATATTCCATACGACTACTCCAGACATCCGGCCAAATCTTTTTGAAAATTCCCATAAGCCCGGACGCGACCAGATGTTTTTGTTCTTCTGAATGTACTTCAAATACATTGAATCCAATCGGATTGTCCACGTCTGCCGGGTTGAAATAGACAACATCATTGATACGATGTGATGGAATAAAATTGATAATTTTTTCTGCAAAATCTCCATGCGGGTCGACAATACCCACTCCATGTCCTGCATAAATATCACTAAGTACCATGTTTTCCATCATGGTCGTCTTACCCATACCTGTTTTTCCAATTACATACATGTGACGTCTGCGATCGTCTGTTTTAATACCAAAAGCCCGCATCTGATTACGAAAATTTGTCTGCGCAAACAAACAAATCTCAGATTTTTCAGGTGGTTTTCCATCTTTGGTTTGTAAGTGATGACTAGGCATATATTTTTGGATACGAAAGGGATACGAAAGGGATACGAAATACGAATAGTACGAAATTACGAAAACGACGATCACTTTCGTAATTTCGTACTATTCGTATTTCGTATCCTATTCATTTCGTATCCGATTATACCATAAAAACCTCGACTAAGCTATAACTCTCGCCAAAACATTTAGTATATCTTCTTCTTTCGCGCGTGGCAATAATTTATTTAAATTATAGGCAAGCTGTTTTTGCTGTATTTCATTTTCGAGAAGCTGACGAACTATTTTAGCAAGATAGAGACCGTCTGCTATTTTTTCATTGACAAAAATAGCTGCGCCCTGTTGTTCAAGAAACCTAAGGTTTTCAACTTGATGGCCTGGTTTTGGAATAATAATCGCAATTTTGCCAAGTGCTGCAATTTCGGTAAGGGTGCCAAATCCTCCTCGTGAAATAATAATATCGGCAATAGCATAGGCATGCTTCATCTCGTCGGTAAAAAATTGATAGGTATGATAATCAGAATACAAATTTGCAGCCCTACCCACAAGTTCTTGGGGTCGTTCTTTTCCGGACAAATGAATCATCTGTACAAAATCTTTGAGATGTGGCATCGCCTCCACAATCATCTGATTGACGCGAAGTGAACCAGTCCCACCGCCAGTTGCAAATACGACTGGTTTATCTTTGGTAAGATTAAATAATTTTTGTGCCTCGATAATATTTCCCTTCATAATATCAGCACGAACTGGATTACCCAGCCATATCGCTTTCTTTTTTGAAAATGCTGAAAGATTTTTTTGTAGTGACGTGGTAACAACACGCGCAAACGGAGCCATCAATCGATTTGCAAGCCCAATTTGTATATCTTGTTGATGGATCCATGTGGGAATACCCAAAAACCACGCCGCCCAATGAAGAGGAACTGAGATAAAACCGCCTGCCGAGATACACACATCGGGATTTTCCTGTAATAGCAAGCGCAGGGATTGAAAAAATCCAATAAAAATTCTTGCGATATCAATCACATTCCAAAGCGACAAATAACGTCTGAATTTTCCAGATGCTAATGTCGTAAACTCTATACCCAATTCTTGCAACAATTCTCGTTCAGGCCCACGTTTTGTTCCCACCCACAAAAACTGTGCATCGGGATATTGCTTTTGGATTGTTTCTCGAATTGCGAGCAACGGCGTTACGGGGCCAAGGGTCCCACCGCCGGAGAGAATTATTTTCATATTTTTATTCCTTACTCCATAACTCCAATACCCTTACTCCGATCACGGTATAGGAATATTAGAGTTAAGAGTCAGGTAAATTTTGTTAACACTAGTACTATGTAAATCAAACGCTTTTTTTACTCACATTCACCACCACCCCCATCGCCACCATCCCAATCATCAATGCCGACCCTCCGTGGCTTACAAAGGGCAACGGAACACCTGTCAAAGGCAATAAGCCGACCATTGCTCCGATATTGAGTAAGGATTGAATCGTAAACCATGCGATAATTCCTCCGACTAGAT
>JACPGR010000044.1 GCA_016182415.1 Candidatus Magasanikiibacteriota bacterium | reverse complement strand
GGTTGAGATAAGGTTGAGATAAGGTTGAGATAAGGTTGAGATAAGGTTGAGATAAGGTTGAGATAAGGTTGAGATAAGGTTGAGATAAGGTTGAGATAAGGTTGAGATAATAATTGAAGTTAATAGTAGGAAAATATCTCAATATATCTCAATATATCTCAACATATCTCCACATATCTCCACTATATCTCTATTTTATTTATTGTAGAAATATGCTATACTAAACCGCATATGAGTTTATTTGGTAAAAAAGAGTCATATCTAGGTATCGACATTGGCGCGCATGGCATCAAGCTTGTTGAGTTACGCAAAACAAAAAATCGTCCGCAGCTCTGGACCTACGGAATTCTTGATAAAGATCTCGATATTCATTTGCATTCGACAACTCAAAAAGATATTGATGATTTGCGCGCGGAGCAAGATCTGACCTATGTGAATACTAAACAAGAAACAAGTAAAAAAATGCCGATAACTATTCAAGAATATATCCTCAAGGACGCGCGCATTGATGCATACGCAAAACTGTTGAAGATGCTTATTACAGAAGCAAAAGTGAAGTCGCGTCGAGTAACCTCGAGTTTGCCGGTTTCACATGTGTTTCATGCCATTATCAATATACCAAAAGTTGCGGATAAATTATTGCAGGGAATAGTTCAAGCAGAAATTGCGAAGATGATTTCTCAGCCGATAGAAGAGATGCAAGTGGTATTTCAAAAAGTCTCACCAGGCAACACAGAGGCGAGATACCAGACTATTCTCGTGACGGCAGCTCCAAAAGCACTGGTTGCATTTTATACCGCCATATTTCAAAAAGCTGGTTTACAACTCGAGGAACTCGAGACTGAGGCATTTGCAGTGGCTCGATCGCTTGTGGGGCATGACTCGACGGTTTCGATGGTCGTAGATGTCGGGGCTGAGCGTACAAATTTGTTTATCATAGATAAAGGTATTCCCATGACGCACCGAAGTTTGCAGATTGGAGGAAATAATTTTGATGTAGCAATGTCAAAAGTTTTAGGACTCGAGATAGCGCAGATCAAACAAATCAAAATTGATCTGTCGTCCGTATCAGCTCATCTGCCGACTGATATGTGCATGAATCTGCTTGATCCGATTGCTAAAGAAATACAATATAGTTTTGATATGTATTTAAAGCAAACTGGAAACGAAGGCAAACGGCCTGAAAAAATTATTTTATCCGGCGGCTCAGGACTTTTTCCTCCAATTCAAGACTATATCACACAACAGTTTTCATTGAAAATATTTGTGGGCGATCCGTGGGCTCGAGTAATTTATCAAGATGGTCTCAAACCTATTTTGGATGATTTGGGTCCTCGTATGGCAGTGAGTATTGGATTAGCCTTGCGTAATTTTTAAAATCTATCCACAGGAGGACGGATTTTTTACGGTATTTCTGATATACTATAGCCACGTCATTAGATTCCCCCACTCCATGTTCTGGATTGATTTCGTATTATGGAAAAAATACACGTACTACTCATCGAAGAAGACTTTTTTCTTGCAGAGATTTACAAAAAAAAGTTTGAGATGGAAAAATTTAAAGTGAGTATTGTTCGTGATGGTGAATCTGGATTGCAGACAATACAGAAGAAAAAACCTGATGTGGTCGTGCTTGATATTTTGCTTCCGAAGATGGATGGTTTTGCTGTACTTGATGCAGTAAAAAAAGATCGAGAAATTGCGCATATCCCGCTGATTTTTTTGACGAGTTTAGGCAAAAAAAATGATGTCGAAAGGGGTTTTGCATTAGGAGCTTTTGATTACCTCATCAAGACACATAATCAGCTAAAAGAAGTTGTTGACGCGGTGAAAAAAGCTCTTGAGTATCAATAATAATCTATTTTACTATGAGATGCAAATCTTCAACACAGGAAGGGGGTGATAATCATGAATAAAAATAAAAGAGGTTTTACATTGATTGAACTGTTGGTTGTTATCGCGATTATCGGCTTGCTTTCTACACTTGCAGTCGTAGCGCTTGGTTCTGCGCGTCAAAAAGCAAATGACTCAAAACGTTTGTCTGACATCAAACAAATTCAGACTGCGCTTGAACTCTATTATACGGATAACAATGCATATCCAGCCGGAACAGCTATTGATCTTGGAAGTACAGACTATGCATGTTTGAACTCAGCAACTGGGTTTACGACCGCTGCGTGTCCAAGTCCATATATGGGTTTAGTACCTAAGGGTCCTGGAAGTAGTGAGTATTACTCATACACTATGGCTTCGAGTACCTATACCATTACTGCTACTCTTGAAGTTGGGGCTGGAGGATTTACCGTCGGTGCTATTACCGCATCACCATCTGGTCTGACTCAATAACGAGTAACTCTAAGTTTAGACTATATTTAAAAAAAGCCTCGCTTGGGGCTTTTTTTGATTGGCAATATCTGCTATACTTGGATGCATATGACTTTATTTTATATACTTATTTTTATTGCCGGTTTGTGTTTAGGCAGTTTTTTGAATGCGCTTGAATGGCGGATCTACAATAAAATCAGTTTATTTGATGCGCGGTCAAAATGCTCACAATGTGGCACACAGTTGAAATGGTATGACAATATTCCTTTACTTAGTTTTGTACAGCTACGTGGAAAATGCAGAGCCTGTAAGAAACATATTTCATGGCAATATCCTTTAGTGGAATTGTCGATTGTTGTGTGGATATTGAGTTTTATTTTCATCTATGATTTCAAATATCAAGAAGTACTTGATGCAATGGCATTTATTCCTGCTATACTTATTTTTGTGATAAAATTTGCGGTTTTTGGTGTATCATGGCAAGATATGGCGATCGGCGCGGTGATTGGATCTGGGTTTTTTCTCCTGCAATATCTTGTGTCAAAAGGAAAATGGGTTGGCGGAGGAGATATACGAATTGGTTTACTGATGGGGGTAATTTTGGGATGGGACTTGCTTTTGCTTGCATTGTGGATTGCGTATATCGTGGGTGCGATTGTGTCAGTTATCTTGCTTGTGGTAAAGAAAAAAAATATGAAGAGTCAAATTGCGTTTGGGACTTTTTTGAGTGTTGCGACGTTGGTGGTGATGGTGTGGGGGGAGGGGATTTTGTCTTTTTATCTAAGTTTCCTATATTAGTTAAATCAGTGTTCCTATCTAACTTATGCAGAAAGAAAT
>JACPGR010000042.1 GCA_016182415.1 Candidatus Magasanikiibacteriota bacterium | reverse complement strand
TTCTTTTTTCTTTTTCAAAAAGAAACTGGGAGAAAAAATGTTTTGGCTTCGATCAATTCTTTCAAACCTGTGGTCACAGTTGCTTGATACTGCGATTTTTATGGTCATTGCGTTTGCAGGAATTTATTCGACAAAAACACTTATGAGTATTATTATTACGTGGTGGCTTTACAAAGTTGCGATGGGGGCTCTTTATACACCACTTTCATACATCGGTTTACGCTTGCTTCGATCAGAAGAAGTGGTTGAAAAAGTTGATTAGATTGTTTATACTATACGTATATCCGCATTAAGTGCCGGCATGGCACTTTTGCATTTAATATAACATTTAACATATGGAAGTTCCAATAAATTACCTTGCAGTGCTCGTCTCAGCACTCGCAAACATGGTCTTAGGTTTTTTGTGGTTTGGTCCGGTATTTGGAAAAGTCTGGATGAAGACATCTGGGATGACCGCTGAAAAACTTGAGGAATCAAAAAAGAAGGGGATGGCGGTGAGTTATGTACTTATGGTTATCGGCTCTTTACTTATGGCATACGTTTTGGCACACGCGCTCATTTTTGGAAATGCGTATCTTGGGACAAGTGGATGGAGTTCTGGAGTTATGGTGGGATTTTGGAATTGGCTTGGTTTTGTGTTACCGGTTACTATTGGAGTGGTACTCTGGGATGGTAAGCCGTGGAAATTTTGGGCAGTCACGTATCTGTATAATCTTGTCGGGTTTATGCTCATGGGCATTATTTTAGCTATTTGGTAACAATTATTTATTGTCTGGTGAACTAAACAGCAGATTATCCGCCAGAGGACGGATCAGTCCTCTGGCTGAAACGGATTTAAACAGATTATAACGGATTATGTTATGATATATACCGCAATTCTACACACCTCAAAAGGAGATATTATGATCAAGTTGAGAGATGACCAAACTCCAAAAACTGTCCAAAATTTTGTGGATCTTGCACAAAAAGAATTTTATCACGATACCGTGTTTCATCGCGTGATTGAAAATTTCATGATCCAAGGTGGGTGTCCGCAGGGTAATGGCATGGGTGGTCCTGGCTACAAATTTGATGACGAGCCGTTTGATGGTGAATATACTCGTGGCACTGTGGCGATGGCAAATTCGGGTCCACATACCAATGGATCACAATTTTTCATCATGCACACAGACAATCCATTGCCAAAGAATTATGTGATATTTGGGCATGTGGAAGAGGGGATGGATGTAGTAGATGCAATTGCGACGAGTGAGGTAGAGATGAGTTTTGGTGGAGAGCTGTCAAAACCGACAGAAGATATTAAGCTTCATTCTGTTGAAATTATTGAAGAATAATTACATGAAATTGAGGCTGGAAAGAATACACAAAGATACATCAGAACTTATTATGAAAAAAATTGGCATTCCATTATTACTTACCTGTGTTATCGGTTTAATGATATACCAAATTTTTTTGACAATAGAAACACAACGAATACGTGGTATGTATATTCGGTCAGCCTGTCCCAATCCTGAAAAAGAGGCAAAAGAACTTAAAAAAGAATTTTGGTGGACTCCGGTCTTGTGGCGTGATAATCCATCACAAAATGACGAGGAGACTGTTAATTTATTCTTGTCTTTCTTCAAAGGACATATTTTTGAGTCTATTATAGCGCCGTATATGGGGTTTGGAGACAAAGAGGCTTTATATCCGCCAGTTGATATCACCGGGGATGCTGTTCTTGAATTTTTTTTACCACGAGCACCTGGAGCAAGTACTGCTTTTATGTATCTGATACGAGTTGAAGAAGATGGAACACCGATAGTATCTCGCGCCAAAGAGTCAGATGGAACAATTTATGCTAAATTATTTTCATCAGGAGGTGGTGGTGCCGGCAGATATGGTAGCAATACCATTATTTTTCCTGATCAACATGCGATTGGGTATATGAATTATCGGTTATATGGAGGTGAAGACGATTATTGTAACGCTGATGTATATCGTTGGAATCAAGAGAATAGTTTATTTGAATTTGATAAAAATTTGAGTGATTCATTCTATCAAGAGACTTTTTGTAATGAAAGTTTTTATCTGCGAGCACAACAGACCTCATGTCAAAAATGTGATTTGTTGATAACAGATGATTCTGTATGAAACGGACGCTTATTGGCACATTCAAATTCACCCCCGACATCATGATGCAAAAAGCAGGGTATCACAAACATGTGAGTTTCAAAACAAAAGAAACAAGCTATATCCGTCGTCTGGGTTCGCTTGAGTATCCTCATTTTCATGTGTATATTGATGTAGTTGAAAATAGTTTCCAAATCAATCTGCACCTCGATCAAAAAAAGCCAAGCTACGGTGAGCATACAGCGCATAGTGGGGAGTATGATGGAGAATTTGTAGAAGAAGAGATTGGAAGAGTGGGGAGATGGTTTGAGTTGTTTCTTTTGTAAGGATGTAAGGAATAAGGAATCCCGACATCGGTCGGGACTTCGCCTGCGGGCTCAGTAAGGAATAAGGAAAAATAAAAACTCGTGCTGGTAGCGCGAGTTTTAAAATCTGTCGCTCGTGAACGCAACTCTCCCCTCGCCCCTCTCTTACGAAAGAGAGGGGAAAACACACGTTCACGTGTCTCCTTTCTCTTTCGTAAGAGAAAGGCGGGGATAGAGTTGCGTTCACGAGTAAAGCGGGGGGTGAATAATTATAGGTTATTTAGGAATTATTAAAGCAAGTTAGTATAAATCCGTTTCAGCCAAAGGACTGATCCCTGCCTGTCCGGCAGGCAGGCGTCCTATGGCGGATAATCTGCTGATCCAATCACGATTTCAAACAGCAGATTAAGCAGATTTAAACGAATCTGAACAGATTATCTTTTGAAAATAAAAAGTAAAAAAGAAAGAAGAAGATGTAGCGTAGAAAGTATAATCGCATATAAAAAAATAGCAACAAAAATACTCATGTATTTTGCAATACCCAAAATATATTGTGTAATATCAGTCCCGAATCCGATTGCAATTGCATTTACCAAAAATAACAAGAGTGCAAGCCAAATAAGGCCATTCCACATACCTCCTCTGTCAGCTTTACTTGGTGCCATGTGTGAAGATATCGCAAAAGACACATAGAGAAATACCCAAAAGTTCCAGGCTACAACATTTTCATGCGCAAATAAATTTTTTAAGAGTAGCCAAATTGAAGAAAAAATATTTGAAAAATTTATAGTACCTTTGAGTGGGGCAAAAATTTCTTTTCCATTTGGGACAAGATAATAGAGAAGTGTTAATAAGAAAATCGACCCAAAAATCATGGGAGCAGATCCGATAAAAAAATTACCTATTTTTTGGTATAAACTGTGTGGATTGTAGGAGTGATCCACATGACCTAAGTTTCCTGTTTGCTCATTTGGAACAAAAATTGCAATGCGATTGATCTTGTGTCCAAATAACTTGGCAAAAAAAGCATGTCCGAGTTCATGAATCGGGGTGCCAATCCACGCGGTCCAGAGAATTCCTTTCCAGCCAAGTGTGCGGTTGTAGTTTTGATGGATGAGTGATTGGATGCTCGCATGTATAAAACCAAGCACAAAAAAAATTCCCAAAATTCCGAAAAGTTGAATTATTGTAGCTTTTGTTGCACTTATAAAAAATGAGAGAATTAGTTGTCCCATAAGATTTATGTTATGATTCATGGAAAGAAGTATAACATTTTTTTTTTAAAATTTGAAATAAAAAAACATCCCGACCTAATTGGGATGTTTTTTTGACCTCAGTTATGTTACTTCGGTAGGTACTACATTGATGTATTTGGTCATCTTGAGTACTCCATCAAAACGAGTCCGTTTTTTGTTTTTGAATTTGACCGTACCGGTTGCCAGTGCAAACAAAGTATCGTCTGTTCCTTTTTGTACATGTTTACCCGGGTGGATTTTAGTCCCACGCTGACGGACGAGTACCATGCCTGGCTTCACAGCTTGGCCATCGCCAACCTTTACGCCAAGGTACTGTGGATTTGAGTCTCGTCCCAACCTGGTGGAGCCACCCGCCTTTTTATGTGCCATATTTTTAAGTTTATTTCGAAACCCGATAAGGTGAGAAATTTTTCGAAGAGGAGAACGTGCACACTACCATATGCAGATGTAATCCTACAATAAATATTCCGATAAAATTATCTCCTCAGATAGACGTGTCGGGTTAAGTTGATTGGCATCAAGTATATCTTAATTTGATTGACTTGTCAAGTATAGGTATTTAACGTATAATCCAATGGGTAAACGGTGTTAAAAGATTAAAGGATACGAACTATGAAAGGTACGAAATTACGAAAATATCTTTTTTCGTAATTTCGTAAAATTGGTATTTCGTATCTTAGTATGAAACTCCGCCTCTATCCACTTAAATTATATTTAAAATCCTTGCCGATTGCAGTCATCGTTGGATCGGCTTTTGTATTAAATATTTTCAGCTGGTTTTGGTTGTGGCTTCAGATACCTCGCGGTATTGATCAACTTTTTTTGCATTATAGTATTTTGTTTGGTGTTGATTTTATCGGTACTCGAACTCAAATTTTTTATGTGCCATTGCTTGGTCTCGTTATTTGGATCCTTAACACCTTTGCCGGGTGGTTATTATACCGAAAAGATGACTTCATGTCACATGTATTTAATTTCGTAAATTTGTTGTGCCAAATTTTTATTGTTATTGCGACATTTTTGTTGGTGTTTCTCAATGTATAAAGACACTAATGATGCACGGATATACTAATGGCGCGGATTTACAAATATTCGAATTTGAATTTGTACATTCGCATATCTGTAAATCCGCGCCATTAGTATATCTGTATATATCTTAAGTCTTAAGTATGATGAAAGGTGCTAACACATCACAATCCGATTACATTATGCTCACCTATTTTATCGTATTGCTGTTGTTTGGTTTTTTATTGTTGAGTTCCGCAGGAGTCGCAGTTGGGCTTGAGCGCTTTGATGATGCATATTTTTTTATCAAACGGCAGTTGTTGTTTGGATTTGTACCGGGATCGATTTTATTTTTGTTCATCGTAAAAATCAATTATTCGATTTGGAAAAAATATGCATCGCCTCTATATATCACAGGAATTATATTATTATTACTTGTTTTTATTCCCAGCCTTGGTTCTACCAATAATACTGGCGTACAAAGTTGGATAAATATTGCAGGGTTTTCCTTTCAGCCTGCTGAAGCTGCAAAACTTACGATGATAATATATATGGCAGCATATTTGTCTACGCTTGGAAAAGGAATTGAAAATTTTTCGCATGGATTCTTACATGCACTTGGTCTTGGAATAATTCCGCTTGTATTGGTTGTAATACAGCCAGACATTGGGACTGCATTTATATTATTTAGCGTTCTTTTTGTGATGTTATTTTTAGCACAGGCAAAAATGAGCCACTTAAGTTTGCTTGCAGGCCTTGCACTTGTTTGCTCTATCAGTATGATTTTGGCTGCTCCATATCGAACAGAGCGCTTGATGACTTTTTTACACCCTGAGTTAGATCCGCAAGGGCAAGGGTACCACATAAACCAAGCATTTTTGGCAATCGGATCCGGGGGTTGGTTTGGACTTGGGCTTGGACACTCACGACAAAAGTTTCAGTATTTACCTGAAGTTCACGCGGATAGTATTTTTGCGATTGGTGGAGAAGAGCTTGGATTTATCATCATAACTGGATTTTTGATATTATTGTTGCTTATGTCTTTGCGTGGATTTATGATTGCAAAAAATAGTCAAGATCCATTTGGTAGGTATCTAGTCGGAGGAATTATCGCATGGTTTACGATTCAATCCTTACTCAATATCGGAGCAATGGTCGGCTTATTGCCTTTGACAGGTGTTCCGTTGCCCTTTGTAAGCCACGGAGGGTCGGCATTGATGATTGGGATGGTGG
>JACPGR010000043.1 GCA_016182415.1 Candidatus Magasanikiibacteriota bacterium | reverse complement strand
TAGAGACAATCGTAAATTCTTCATGGCAGTAGCCAAGTATTTTTCTCCTTTGGTTTGAGTCTGTTGTGTGCTTGTTTGTAGCATAGTGTTTGGTAGATGAATTAAATATATAATCAAGTATACCAGACACACTTTATTTTACACTACCTTCCTCTCTCCTCCATGCAGTAGTTCCACACCCTTTCGGCCATCCTTCCAGTCTCACCTCGGGCATCCCTGCCCACAGTGAGCGAACGCGGTAAACTGGCCTACCGCAACCTGACCTGAGGTTCCCTCGGGTCAAAACAAAAAACACTGAAAATTTCAGTGTTTTTTGTTTATACACAGATTTGACATTGACGTCTCTCTCTCTTTTTGATAGGGTAAAATGTCCAACTCAAATAGAGTTGGCAAAAAGATGTCTCGAAAAAGAGTACGAGGCGCGTTCATGGAAGTCAAGAGAATCCATACAGGATCCACCATCCTCTACATCGAGGGCGAGGGGATCCGCCCCGAGATGCGAGGTGGATTCATGAGGGACGAGATCTACTCGGCCGCCATCGACAATATGATCATCGTGTGCACGGATACGGTCATCATCGATCGACAAGGACAGACGTTCTACCTGGCCAAGCGATCCGTGCGACCCATGGCCGGACTCTGGTGGATCGGGGGACGACGCAACAAGGGCGAGACGCCCCTCGAGGGGATGCGTCGAAACTTCAAGCGTGAGGCTGGTCTCGGCCTGCCTCAGGAGAGGTTCTCCTTCGTCGCCATGACGGAGTATCTGTGGCAAGACCGAGCTCAAGAGCCCACCGAAAAGGGGTCTCACAACCTCGCACACACCTTCGCGACCGAACTCTCGCCCGAGGAGCTCAAGATCGCACGCAAACAACTCGAAACTCGGGAGTACGATCCCCTGTTCGGACTCCAAGAGTTCGACCGGGCTCGTCTCGTTGAGGAGGATGTCCATCCGGTCATCCTCGACGTGTACGATCTGATCTTCGGTAACAAGGAGTAACTGCGCCATCCATGGCGCCACAACCCCCGACAGAAATGTCGGGGTTCAACATATACAAATTTCTCACGATATTTTTTATACGATAAATCAAATTACTTCGCTTCAAGGTTATTCACAATATACAATCCGGATATTTCACTCGTTCTTCATCAATCTTCCATTTCGGCACGATATATTTTGCAATAGAGGACTCTTTTCCAGTATACAGATCCAAACTATACATATCATCTACAGCACCAAGCCACTTGGATTCACATACAGAAGTTTTAGGAGCATAGGCAAGTATGATTTTATTATTGACCACATCGATTGCCGTAAGTACAAAAGTTCTCCCCTCTTTTTCAAGTTCATCTAGAGATCTAAAAAACAATACATACAATTTTCTGTCAATAATATCATAGAGTAGCACACCTTGTCCTTGTACACCCTCTTTCTCAATTGAAGAAATAAAATAGAGCTCATTACCCGCTTGAAGCATATTTTTTGGATCAAGTTTTTGCTCATTAATTTTTTCAATAAAAATTTTGGATTCAGTAACACCTAGTGCGTCAAGTGATTGAGGTACTTCACTTTTTGAATATGACAAAGTTAGATACGTCTCATGATATTCAGGATTCGATTCAATCACAGAATTTTCTTGCGTCGCTTCATCACTATCACGAGTTTTGTCAAAAATAAAAAAATATACAACAAATACGACAAACACCAAAATCAAAGCACCGATAATTTTATTTTTCATACGCACAATATTTATTTTGTTAAACACTCTGCAATATCCATTCATATACCGGCATAATTTTTATTTTTTTATTTTTTACCTTGACTTCGCCACGATCTGCAAATGTTAGGATGGTAGCTTTGTACGCAGATGTCTCTTTAAAGGCACTGTCAAATTTTTTCAATTCTCGTCTCTTGGTTTGTTCATCTCTCCACTCCCACACCACTTGTATTAATTCTATTTTCCCAGTATTATCTTTTACCACAAAATCTATCTCGCCAAAAGGATCCTTATAATAATACATTTCTTTATGCATTCTGTGCAACTGCAAAAAAACCGCATTTTCGAGCATTCTTCCCTTATCTTCAGAAAATTTGTATGATACTGCATTCGCCAAACCGGTATCCACGGCATATATTTTTTTGAATGCTTTATGTTGAGTTTTTAAAGAATATGAAAATAAGGGTAGCTCAAATAATAAAAAAGCTTCTTTAAAATAATTCACATAAGAATTTACCGCCACAAATGATACTCCATACAGTTTTTTTAATGAAGCAATCGAACATATCTTGGCAGAATTACTTAATAAAAATATCCCCATTTTTTCTAAGGTATCTTTATCACGAACATCATACCGTGCAACAATATCTTTCTCAAAAATATCTCGATAATATTGTTTTAACAACTCTAAATCATTATGCAGAACTACTTCAGGAAAACCCCCAAATACTAAATAATTTTTGAAATTCTTTAGTATTTTTTTTTCATGCACTATCCATTCTTTTTTACCTCCGATGGAAATACCTTTAAAATTCAAATATTCACCAAAAGATGCAGGCAAAAGCTGATATGACATATGTCTACCTGAAAGCAAGGTGGACAATTCACGACTTAATAATTTAGCAGATGAACCTGTAACAAAAATTTTATAGGTACCCGCATCACGCAATTTTCTTATTGCTTTTTCCCAATTTTTGATATTCTGAATTTCATCAAAAAAAAGATATGTAAGATTTTTACCAAAATATTCATGATATACTGCCAATAATTCTGTTATCACTTCCGGATCAGTATGTTCTATAAAAAAAGGATCTTCAAAATTGATATACAAAAAATTATTCTGTGGAAATTTCTTTATCAATAATTTCATTACAGACGATTTACCACTACGTCGAGGACCAAGTATATCCACCACTTCTTTATTTTTAATATTGATAGTGTCAACCAAAAAACGAGGGTATAAATTATTTTCCAATGCTATTTTCTGCCAAAAATCAATAATTTTTATCAATTGTTCACTATTCATACAACTAAAATTAGATATTATAGTCAAGTATAGTTTATCATAATTTATTATTATAGTCAAGTATACATTATGATAATTTATCATCTATAATACTACAAATTTTCGAGATACCACCCACAGGTCATCTTAATCCCTTCATCAAGCTCAATTGAATGCCTCCACCCCAAATCATGTATACGAGTTACGTCTTGTAATTTTTGAGGCATCCCATCAGGTTTGCTCGCATCCCACTCGATTTTTCCCTCATAATCTACTGCCTTTTTAAAATGTTCGACCAATTCTTTAACTGTTAAATCCTTTCCTGTTCCTAAATTGAAAAAAATATTTCCCTTTTCGTTTTGTTCTTTCGTAGGATTGAAATGTTCCATCAGAAATAATGAGCCATCGACCATGTCATCCACATGCAAAAATTCTCGCCGTGCCACACCCGTACCCCATATGGTAATTTTCTTTTCCTTATTTCTTTTTGCCTCACAAAATTTTCGTACAAGTGCAGGAAATACATGGGAATTTTCAGGATGAAAGTTATCATTGGGTCCATACAAATTTGTGGGCATGACTGCGATGAAATTGGTGCCATATTGCCGATTATAGTGCTGACACATCTTGATGCCTGCGATTTTTGCAATCGCATACGGTTCATTAGTTGGCTCAAGAAGTCCGGTCAACAGATATTCCTCCTTCATGGGCTGAGGACATAATTTTGGATAAATACACGACGAACCCAAAAATAACAGTTTTTTTACCCCATGTATGTATGACTGATAGATAACATTATTTTGCATTTGCAAGTTTTCATAGATAAAATCAGCTGGATAATTATTGTTTGCAAAAATACCCCCAACTCGCGCCGCGGCAAAAAAAACATAGTCCGGTTTTTCAGATACAAAAAAATCTGCCACCGCTTGTTGATTGAGCAGATCGAGCTCAAAGTGCGTTCGTGTGATTAAATTTGTGTAACCATCTTTTTCAAGTCGGCGCACAAATGCAGAACCGACGAGTCCACGATGACCGGCGATGTATATTTTAGCGTTAAAGTTCATAAGGTTTGTAAAGTTTGTAAAGTCGAAAGTTTGTAAAGTCCATAAAGTCCTTAACCTCATGACTTTCGACATTATGGACTTTACAGACTTTACATGTTAATTATAAGCTCAACCGACCTTGTCTTGCAAGTAACGTACCAAGCTGGAAGCTAATTCCGGTGTAGCGGCGGTGATTATCGGAAGATGATCGTTTGGCTCTTGCCCAAAACTCAAATATTCTTGTTTACCAATATCTTGACCATTCAAATCTACCATTACTCCTCCGGCTTCTCGTATCAAACCATACGCAACAGCTAATTCTAGATTTCCTTTTCTAGTGCACTCTAGAGCCAGACTCGCTTTCCCCGTAGCAACATCAGCATAGTAAATTGCCGAACATTTTCCACAAGAGGTGTTATAACTGATTAGGGGATCAGAAAAAATTGTTCGATTCGTCTCCCAACATTCATCAATACGGATATCGATCGATGTATCCAATATCTGAGTATCAGCACAGTGAATTGGTTTTTTCTCCTTATTTGAATTAATCAAATACGCACCCATACCTTTTTCTCCAATGTATATGGTCTTTAACGCATGCTCCACAATTCCAAAAACAAAATAGTCTTCGTATCGTGGATTAAGACCAGAAAATATGCCAAACATCGTAGCATATCTTCCTGTCCCCGGAGCTTCTTTGTATACTCCTGATCCATCAAGTCCATCAAGAACACCCAAATACTGAGGATTGGGGTGACATTCGACGACCCCGTGCTCTTCTGATACCACCCGAATAGGAAAATTTATTTTACACAAATAATCGAGAATTGCTTGTTCACACTCAAT
>JACPGR010000041.1:17537-27454 GCA_016182415.1 Candidatus Magasanikiibacteriota bacterium | reverse complement strand
TCTTTGATAAATCCGACATCTTTTCTTCCACAAAATTCCACTGCTACTTCTGTATGCTGTGTCAATTTTAAAATCGACGCAAACTCAGGCTCATCACGCCTGCTTCCTTCCATAATAACGAGCGCGATTTCAAATTCTGAATTGAGTGCTTCTGCCACGCCTTTTATTCCCTCTACGACAAACTCTTTTACTTCAGCGCGATATTTTTTTTGTTCGAGTTTACTTAAGTGTTTGATTATTTTTGGGGATAGCATATTATTTTAAAAAAATGGTAGCTACTCAGCACCTGCTTTACTCGTGAACGCAACTCACCCCCGCCCTCTCTTGATAGAGAGGGGGAACACGTGAGTCTCCCTCTCTTTTCAAGAGAGGGCGGGGGTGAGTTGCGTTCACAGGACATGAGTGGTGAGTAGTTACAAAAAATATAGCTCAGATCTTCAGGTCTGGCAGTCAGGTCTAAAGATCTGAGTTACATTTTCTTAAAAAATAAAAATATAAAAAAATCACTGTCGCTTTCCAAATCCTCTTAAACCTCTGAGGTTCTTGAACAAGCCGGTATGCCCACTCTACCCCATTGTCTCTCATCCATTTTGGTGCTCTATTTTTATTTCCCGAAAGAAAATCAAACGCACCTCCTACTCCCATTGCAATTTTGACACTGGGCACATCTCGCAAATGTTCGTAGATCCATTTCTCTTGTTTGCCATGGCCGAATGCGACAAATAAAAGATCAGGATCTTGCATAACGATATTTGAAATTATTTCATTATTTTCTTCCTCAATCATGCTCAATATCATGCGGTCGTTTTCAAATTCACTGGTGATCCGTGGACCCTCATGTCCTCCCGCAATGTTAAGATTTGGAAATTGTTTGTGCAGGTTCAAAATCAATTGCTCTATAGTATCTATACTTCCACTCCCTAAAAAATATACTGAATACTTTTTTTGTTCAGCCAGCTTACATAATTCATACATGAAATCTACACCTGAAATTCGTTTGAGCCGTCCTTTTGAGACAAACTCAATCCCCTTTCCATCGCATAAATTCAAATCACCTTGATTAAGCACTTCTTTAAAATATAGGTCTGTTTGAGCATCGACAAGCATCTCGGGATTTGGAGTAAAAATTTTATATTGATTGTGAGATTGTAAAAACGAATCCACTTTCTCAATGGCATCTTGAAGGTTAATTTCATCAATTCTTACTCCGAGTAATAACATAATCCACTTCATTTATCATATTTTTGCTAAATATGGTATAATTATAACATACCTTGACAAAAATTACCAGCCTGGTATAGTATTATCACTCTAGTGTAGAGAGTGATAATACTAATTCCTATTATTTGTATATTTGTACAATTTTCAGCCCGCCTTCGTCTTGAGCTCAGGCCGAAAGAAGGCTGATCCGTCCTTTGGCGGAGTAATTTGTAAGTTTAAATATGATGCCACAAAATTTCACCTTAAAATCACAGGAAGCAATACAAACAGCACAGCAGATTGCTCATGAAAATGGTCAACAACAAGTGGAGCCTCCTCATTTATTTTTAGCGCTACTCGAACAAGAAGAAGGGGTTGTCGTCTCTATTTTTAAAAAACTCAATGTAAATATTGAGGAATTGACTAATGAGACGCAAAACCTGACTAATGATATTCCAAAACAACAGATCAGCATGCAAAGCACTATTGGACAAATTATGCTGGGTCAAGCCATGTTATTTATTTTACAAAATGCCGATAAAGAAGCTAAAAAAATGAAAGACGAATTTATTAGTGTTGAACACTTATTGTTAGGATATTTGACCAACAAAAATCCAATTAGCGACGCACTTTCTCGACAAGGCGTGCAGTACGCGGATATTTTAAATATTCTCAAATCAATACGCGGAACCCAGCGCGTTGTTTCACCCGAGCCTGAGAGTAAATATCAAGTACTTGAAAAATATGGACTCAATTTGACTGAACGAGCACGAAAGGAAAAACTTGATCCGGTCATTGGCCGAGATGATGAGATTCGCCGTGTCATGCAAGTCTTGACGCGCAGAACGAAAAATAACCCGGTACTCATAGGCGAGCCTGGGGTTGGTAAAACTGCAGTAGTAGAAGGATTGGCTCAACGTATTGTGAATGGTGACGTGCCTGAAAATCTTAAAGATAAAGAAATTATTTCTCTTGATATTGGCGCACTGCTTGCAGGAACAAAATTTCGAGGTGAATTTGAAGAACGTTTTAAAGCAGTTATTAAAGAAATTATACAAGCAAATGGAAAAATTCTTTTGTTTATTGATGAGCTTCACACCATTGTTGGCGCAGGTAATTCAGATGGCGCAGTAGATGCAAGCAATATGCTCAAACCCGGACTTGCGAGAGGCGAACTGCATGTGATTGGTGCGACGACCCTTAAAGAATACCAAAAATATATAGAAAAAGATGCTGCATTTGAGCGTCGCTTTCAGCCTGTGTTGATACTTGAGCCAAGTGAAGATGATGCGACAGCAATTTTGCGCGGCATCAAAGAAAAATATGAGATTCATCATGGTGTACGCATCAAAGATCCTGCAATCGTCGCTGCGGTAAAGCTTTCGAGTCGATATATTACGGACAGATTTTTGCCAGACAAGGCAATTGATCTCATTGACGAATCTGCAAGCGCGCTTAAAATGCAAATAGACTCAATGCCGGATAATCTTGATAAAATGAAACGCAAGATGATGAAAATTGAAATTGAACTTAAAGCGCTCAAAAAAGAAGAAGATGAAGAGTCTCGTGAACGTGAAAAAAAACTTAAAGAAGAGTTGGCAAACTTGCGAGATCAAAGCCGAGAAATTGAAATGCAGTGGACAAATGAAAAAGAAATTATTACAAAAATTCGCGAGCATAAAAAAGAAATTGACAAATTTAAGCAACAAGCTGAGATTGAAGAGCGTAAGGGTGACTTACAAAAAGTTGCTGAGCTTCGCTATGGTACTATCCCGCTTACCGAAGAAGCAATTCGTAACTATGAACAAAAACTTGCAAACTTACAACAAAAAAGCAGTATCTTAAAAGAAGAAGTAACTGAGGAAGATATTGCAAAAGTAGTTGCGCGGTGGACTGGAATACCGGTCAGTAAAATGCTTGAGGATGAAGTAGTAAAGCTTGCTAAAATGGAAAATGAACTTTCAAAACGTGTGGTCGGGCAGCATGAAGCAATCACCGCTGTTGCAAATGCGATACGCAGAAGCAGAGCAGGTATTTCAGAAGAAAAACGTCCTATAGGTTCGTTTATCTTTCTTGGACCCACTGGTGTGGGAAAAACTGAACTTGCAAAAACACTTGCAGAATTTTTGTTTAATGATGAAAATTCACTTGTACGGGTCGACATGACTGAATATATGGAAAAACATTCGGTGAGTAAATTGATCGGTTCTCCTCCCGGCTATGTGGGATTTGAGGAAGGTGGACAGCTTACTGAGATTGTTCGCCGTAAACCATACGCAGTATTACTCTTTGACGAGATTGAAAAAGCGCATCCAGATGTCTTCAATATTATGCTTCAAATTCTTGAAGATGGACATTTGACCGATGCAAAAGGACGTAAAGTCAATTTCAAAAATACGGTTATCATTATGACAAGTAACATCGCAAGTGAGATGATCATGTCTATGGGTACACGAGGAGATTTTGGATTTGAAGCAAAGCGGAGTGGAAAAGTGGAGACAAAACAAAAAGAGGACAAAATTCATGATCGAGTCATGGAGGCACTTAAAGATAATTTCAAACCTGAGTTTTTAAACCGCATTGATGAAATTATTATTTTCCATGCGCTTAAGGAAGAACAAATTAGAAATATTGTGGATTTACAGCTTGAACGAATAATCAAACGACTTGAAGAAAAACGAATCAAAATAGACGTGACTAGAAAAGCAAAAGATTGGCTGGCAGAAAAAGGTTTTGATGAAAATTTAGGCGCTCGTCCACTCAAACGCGTAATACAGACAGAACTTTTGGATAAACTCGCGATGCAAATTATTGAAAAGAGCGTTGACGAGGGAGACGAGGTGAGTGTTGATGTGGTGAAAGGTAAAATTGAAATTAAAAAGATCTAAAAATATAGAGAATGTGGAAATTATGTGAATACACGATGAAAAGCATCGTGTATTTTTTTTGTAAGTCGTAGTAAAATATGATGTATGGAGGTGTCTATGGAAACACTTCTTTGGGTAGCCCTAGCAGACCTAAGTCTGCTAGGGCTACTCATCGTCGGGATGGTGGCTGGCAAGATTGCCAGCCACTTAAGGGGTGGCACTTCGCCACCCCAATCCTGACGATGATCGGCGGGGAACGGTTCACCAAGTACCCGCCGACCTCCCTACACATTTTATATACTAACTTGCTTTAATAATTTCTTGGAAATTTTGTAACTACTCAGCTCCGGTGAAACACACCCTCCACTGCCCCCCTCGATAGGAATTATTAAAGCAAGTTAGTATAAATAAAATAGTCCTCAATTCGAGAACTATTTTATTTATCATGTTTGAGTCAAAATTAGGACTCCGGAAAAATCTGCACTCCATCCTCATCATACAAATATATTGCCAATACCGGACATGACTGCGCCGCAAGAAGCACCGTGTCTTCGTCTTCACCATCAGGGTCTGTGACATACGCGATATTATCGTCATCCATTTGAAATACTCCCGGGGCAACTACCACACAAGATCGTGCACCAATACAGGCTTGTTTGTCGACAACAATTCGTCTAATTTTTCCACCCTTCCGAATTTTCATGTAAATATCTTCGGGTAGATTGTCGGGTAATTTTGGTTCTTGGTTTTCTGACATAAGAATAAGAAAATGTAACTCAATCCCGATTAAATCGGGATTGAGTTACATGATGAACAATTAAACATCTCCTAAAAAATCATCTGAAATGGCATCTTCATCCATGCGAATATATTTCTCCCCTTCTCCTATCTTTATTCTATCCCAAATTGTACGCGCTTTACTATACTGCAAAATTCTTGTTTCGTCAACAATAACATTTGGACCTTGACTACATTGGCCAAGACATAAACAACGTGTCAATTCGATTTCAGGATTTTCCTTCAAATCAATTTTGAGTTGTTCAAATACCATATCAACTTCACGAATTTTACATTTTTTGCCTTCACAGACCTCAATTTTTTTTATAGGTATTTCCATATCAAATTCCAAGCATCTGTTTTACTTTTTCCGGTGCTTGCCATGGTGGATCAAAGGTCTTTTCGACGGTAACACTCATGACTCCAAGCTCATGAATTGATTCTTTAATTTCTTGAGACAGTTCATCGTCGAGCGGGCACATAGGTGTGGTGAGTGTCATCAAAATATGCACGCTATGTTCATCTATGATATCAATGTTATAAATAAAGCCAAGAGTCCAAATATCGATACCGATATGCGGATCTATTACTTTTTCAAGTTGAGTAATAATTTGTTCTTTTGTTACCATATTTTCATTCACCGCCATAGTATTTTTCTGAGTAAAACCGAATCAACTGCTCAATCTCCGGAATTGATTCAGGACTTGCCACACCGACTTTGAGTTTTTTTTGAACTTCCTCAAGAGTTTTAGCGCCTTCGAGTACAACTTCTTCAATATCGTGATCCGTAATATGCAAAATTGGATCAATTACTTTGGCACCTTGTGTAATAACCCTGTCATGTTTTCCAGTAATGCGAAACCAATCATTGATTGCCGCTTGCAAGGCTTTGTCTCCAAGTACAGAGCAATGAATTTTTCGATTTGGCAGACCCTCGAGGCGACGCATGATATCTTGAGGTTTAATTTTAAGCGCTGCATCAATGGTCATCCCTCCATTCTCCAAAAGCATTACCGAAAGCATTGAGGTCGACGCAATTGCCGAGCCGCAACCAAATGTCTGCCATTTGCAATCAATAATTTTTTCAGTTTCAGGATCAATCTTGAGCCACAACACCATCTCATCTCCACAGGCAGGCGAACCGACACGTCCTTTTGAATAAGACTCATACTGAGCTTCCTCCCCTGCCTTGAGAATATTTCGAGGATTAAAAAAATGTTCTTTTACCGTATTGGAATATAGCCACGTGCCACCTTGGTTGTCACGGATTTTTGCTTCATCGCTATTAGTTTTAGGAGTTGCTTGTGTAGTCATATATTTCGTATCCTATTATCGTTGATGGTATTGAGCGTGTGTATTTGCTTTTGGATCGTATTGTAAATTGACTGGAGAAATTTCTCTCAAGCGTTCGACAATCGCAGGGAGATAGGTCATCACATAATCGATATCTTCTTTGGTAGTCGTATGACCGAGTGTAAAACGCAAACTCCCGTGTGCGTATTCATAGGGCAATCCCATTGCAAGTAATACATGAGACGGATCGAGCGACAACGAAGTACATGCAGAGCCTGTCGAACATACAATTCCATATTCATCGAGATAGAGGAGTAATGCTTCACCTTCTACATCAAGAATTGAGACGTTTAGATTATTTGGAAGACGCATCTGCTCATCACCGAGACTAGGACCATTGAGTCTAATTTTTGGAATTTTTTCTTGCAGTTTATCCCAAAAATAATTTCGTAATTCAATAAGACGCTTGTTTTCCATGTCTTTAGATTCTTGAGATAATTCCAATGCTTTTGCAAAACCGACAATTCCTGCAATATTTTCTGTACCGGCTCGCACATTTGATTCTTGTGATCCACCATACATGATAGGTTGCAAACTGATATTTCGTGCTTTGTAGAGGATTCCTACGCCTTTAGGGCCATATATTTTACCACCATTTATCGTCATGAGATCTACGTGCAATTTTTCTACATCAAGGTCAAGTGCTCCGGCAGCTTGGCATGCGTCGGTATGAAAATATGGATACGGAGTTGCATGTTCTTTTCTCCATTTGAGTAGCTCTCGTCCGATATCTGCAATGGGCTCAACAGTACCAACTTCATTATTTGCATACATAATACTTACTAGGATAGTGTCATCACGAAGCGCCTCATGTACTTGTTTTGGTGTGATAAAGCCATGTTCGTCAGGCTTTAGGTATGTCACTTCAAAACCTTCTTTTTCAAGCGCTTCACATGAATGCAAGACTGCGTGATGTTCAAACGCGGAAGTAATAATATGTTTTCCTTTTTTTGCATGTTTTCGCGCAACTCCAAATAGTGCGAGATTGTCAGATTCAGTCCCCCCACTCGTAAAAATAATTGAGTCAGGTAGTGCATGCAACATTTCTGCAATTTTTCTGCGCGCGTCATTGAGTGCTCCATTTGCATCTCTGCCAATGGCATAAAGACCCGAGGGATTTGCAAAATGATCACTGAAAAAAGGAAGCATCTCTGCTTGCACACGTGCATCCATATACGTCGTCGCAGCGTGATCGAGATACACCAATTTTTTTGTCTCAGGTTTTTGTGGAAATGACATATATTTAGATAATTGAAGTCTCTAAAAACATTTGCTCAACTTGAATATTCATTTTGTGAAATATATCTTTATTTGTACATGTCTTTTCACGTTCGCATGGCTGACCGCGAAGACATGCGGTAATTCCAAAATTTCCGTCTACCGCATCCACAATTTGTTTCATATTGATTTTTTTTGGATCTAGAACGAAATAATACCCACCATGTATTCCTCTACTCGCATCAATAATTTTTGCCGCTTTGAGTGAACGAGCGATTCGTTGCAAAAACAAAAAAGATATGGTACTCTCCTTAGAGAATTTACGAAGACTTAAAAACTCGCCTTCTTTCAATTTTGAAAGTGCGCGAAGTAGTTGAACTGCATAATCAACCTGTTTACTTACTTTAATCATACAAAAAAGTTAGGAATAACATACTTGCTAAGTATGATATACTATTTCCACACTCTTGTCAAATGCGAGATATGACCATATTTACTGCAAAAATTATATCGAAAAAATGGCTGAGCTCAGATGTATTTGAGCTTCACATTGAGCGTCCGGATCACTTCGTTTTTAGGGCAGGTCAATTTGTACAATTTCAAATTCCGGATGGAGAAAAAACAATCTGGAGATCGTACTCCATCGCATCAAATACACATGATACACATATTGAATTATGTCTCAAATTTTTGTCTGAAGGGAAAGGATCTAGATATTTTAACGCTCTTAAAGTTGGAGATCCAGTTAGTTTCAAAGAGCCACAAGGCAAATTTGTCTGTTCAAATGATGTACAAGCATATTATTTTGTCGCGACAGGTGTTGGTATCGCGCCAATCATGAGTATGATCCGCGAGGAACTCGAGGTGAAAAAAAGTGAAAAGGAAATCCAACTGTTATTTGGAGTACGATCTGAAGATGATGTATTTTGGGTAGATCGATTGGAAGAGTTGAAGCGACGTTATCCCCTCTTTAATTATATGATAACCTTGTCCCAACCAAAACCAAATGGTGGCTGGACAGGTCTCCGAGGCCGTGTAACTGAACATATATT
Organism: Candidatus Magasanikiibacteriota bacterium; assembly: GCA_016182415.1. Lineage (GTDB taxonomy): Bacteria > Patescibacteriota > Patescibacteriia > Magasanikbacterales > UBA922 > JACPGR01. The sequence goes on along the minus strand of JACPGR010000041.1, from coordinate 18,987 downwards.
ACATCATCTTGTCTCACATAGTTTTTATGTATGTGGAAATGCAGAGATGGTAAAAGATGTTCGAGAAATTCTCATCAAAAATGGAGTCGCTACAAAACAGATTCACTTTGAAATCTTTTAGCATTGATTTAAACGGATTTATACGGATTTTACCCATTATAAAAACACACCTACAGTGTGTTTTTCCTGACTTCGCCACGGGGACACCTAAAACACACCCAAAATGGCAAGGGAAATGGCTATGTTGAGAGAAAAAATAGCTGTTTTAGTTTAGGGTGGCGAAGTCAGGAGATTCACTTTGAAATCTTTTAGCATTGATTTAAACGGATTTATACGGATTTTACCCATTATAAAAACACACCTATAGTGTGTTTTTTGTGAAATCCGTATATACTAACTTGCTTTAATAATTCCTAAATAATCTTAAGTTTTTAAAGTGTATCTTATTAATTCTACCCGCGTTTAACACCCCACGAAAAGTGGCACGTGCCACCTCGTGGCTTTACGTGCCCCTGTCCCCCTCAAGGGGGGATTACGACGATCTTGCTTAGCAGGATTCCCCCCTTGAGGGGGGCAGGGGGGTGTTTCACCAGAACTGAGTAATTACAAAATTTCTAAGGAATTATTAAAGCAATTTAGTATAAATCCGTTTAAATCAATGCCCTAGAATGGTAACGTCAAATTAATCCCCGATCCACTTTGCCCTTGAGTCGCATAATTATTTTTTGGCATATCAAAGTTGACCGCAATTGGCTGGATTTCTCCGGTCAACATGGGAAAATAGAGCATTTTATTTTTTACACCATATTCATAAATTTCTTTGGTCACTTTTACATCTTGCTCACAATATTTTTTTATTTCATCCATTTTTCCCTCTTCAAACCACTTCATCGCCTGAAGACCGTCCGCACTTTTTTCAATTTGCAAGGTTGCTTTTGCCAAGTCATTGAGTTTGTATCGTTTGCCGGAAGTATCTTTTACCACTTCAAGTAGATCAAGATGTGGAAAAAACATCAAATCTCCCGTGTAATATTTATTCATGATGGGCAAATCAAAATGTCCACTGTTAAATCCGATTAGACGTTCTGCTTTTTCTAAAATCGGCCATAGATTAGAGAGCTCATGTTCTTCAAATGATGTGTATTTGTCAGACTCATACTCGTAAATAGAAACGACCGTTATTTTGAGATTAGCAAAATCTTTTATATCTCCTCTTGTTTCGATGTCGAATACTACTTCATGTGACATATATTATTTTTTTAAAAGTGAACTCACATATAGTATCATATTTTGGGAAATAAAAAAAGCCCCAGTCTTGTACAATACAAAATGAGCCTCAAATCAAAACTCTTTCTAACGCAAAATGAGCCCGAAAGAGTCCTGTATAATACAAGAAGAGTCCAAAAAAATGATTTCCAAACAATATAAAGTTCAGCTAAAACCCCGTAGG
>JACPGR010000041.1:0-17467 GCA_016182415.1 Candidatus Magasanikiibacteriota bacterium | reverse complement strand
AACGGGACTTGTAGACGTGGGTTAATTTAAACAGGCAATATCATGCCAAAGGCAGATCAGTCCTCTGGCTGAAATTGCCTGCCTAACATATATAGTCCCTAACGGGACATTTTGGGCTCATTGTTGTATTGGAATAGACTGCCCCACACTATACGTAGGACTTACAACTTTCAAAATAATTTTGTAGGTATTTATGCTTGCTTAAAATTTCAGATGACCACACATATTCACTCGATTGCCAATCGAGGTTGACTGTGTCCAAATTTGCAAGGTCAATAACAACCGTAGTTGATATATAGTGAACATGAGTGATATGTTTTGGATAAATTTTTTGATCATCTTCATCAAAATCTCTTGTATCAAATATTTCTTCAAAATATTGATTTGAAATATATTGTATGCTTCCAGAAAGCCCAGTCTCCTTTTTAAGAATTGCATGAGCTGCTTGCTCAATTGTTTCTCCGTTAAAAATCCGTCCGCCCGGGATCCACCACTCGCCTTTTGCAGGATTATTTTTTCGTTTAATCCAAAGGTATTCACCATGTGCATTCTTTAAAATAATATTTACTGCAACCATTGGATAATATTCAACAGTTTTGGCAAAAACTTCAAATGGTGCTTTTCTGTTTTCGGATATAGACATATTTATATTCCTAAAGAGATATTTAATTTAATTCTAAATTAAATTACATGCGTGCCGAGGTTTTTATTTAGAGTTATCTATTGAATCCTTATGAAATAAAAAATTAACTACGATATAGGCAAGACCAATTACTTTGATGATACTATCCGTGACAAATGCCGGGACAATCCATTCGCTCGTAAAAAATATAACTTGAAAACCCAACAAAAGCGTGATAAGCATGTCAAAAATAATCACTGAAATGATGGAATATAAAATCCACTTCGACCAACCCGCACGCATTTCAATTATATCTCGCCGTTCTCTTGCCCAAAGTTCTGCTTTTATAGATCTTTCATCTATCTCTTGGGCACATTTTTGTATATCTATATGATTATCGATGGTTTCATCATCCTCGAGCATTGTTATTGCAGCTTCACGTGTAATTTCCATAGAAAAATAATTACAAATATTTGAGTCGCAAATTCATCGCCTGAGGTGACACACCAAAGATACCAGCCAAAGTATTAACATCTTCTTTGTGTAAGTTATATTGTTTCATAATTTTTTCAATGAAAATTTTTGGCATAAGTAAATTTGCTGCAAATACATTGGCCTCTTTCTCTTCGTCAGTTGTTGTTATATTTGTGTTTCTATAGAGATATTGGACTTCCACTTTACTCGGCTGATGCTCTAAAACGATATGGCCAAGTTCATGCGCAACAGTAAAACTTTGTCTGTACGATGGATCATGTTCATTGATATATATTATTTTTTGATCCAAATCAGTAAAACCAGCCACATCATTTAATTTTTCACCATCAATTTTTTCTGGCTTGAAAAAAAATATTTTAAATCCAAATCTCTGCGTGAAATCAAAAATTGGAACTACAGGAGTCGTTATATTATGTTCTTCAAGAAGTTCTTTAGCTTTTACTTGTGCTTTTTCGTAGTCCGACATATGAAATATCCTTAAAATAATATCTACTATAAGTAGTATATAATTTTTTTGGTTAAAACACAATTTAATTTATGCGAACTCTAAGTTTTTTAAGAAACTTTCTTAAAATTTACCTTGAACACCGGTTCATAGTCATTACTATCTTTGTCCTTTATTTCAAGCGTCTCTCCTTTCATTATTTTTGACATTGCGACATCAGTGAGTACCTCAGTATCAGATTCAATGTCAATTTTGAGATCTTCAAGCTTAGTAATTTCACTCGCAAACTGTTCTTTGATAGTTGTTTCAATGCGTTTTTTCTTTTCACGAAGTGACTTCATTTTCTCTTGAATTTCTTGATATTCCCCTACTCCATCAAGCGCATCTTTATACATTTTACGAATATCTCGCTGTTCCTTTTTTGCGACTTGAATACGATCAAAAATTTCTTGAATGTCTTGCATACATTTTATTTTTAAAATTAAAGTTTCTAGAGTATAACACAATTATTTTTTTATGTCATCATTATTTTAAAAAACAAATATTAGACAAATATTGACATATATTAAACAGATATTATACAAATATTATTTACGACGTTCACTAATATTCGTTTAATATTTGCATAATATTTTTGGTTCTTCGTAAATTATTGTGGGTACCTAATTCCAATCCCGTAAGGGATGGAATATATTAGGCAGGCACTTAAGTGCCTGTATTGCATATATTAAATGAATGAGTACCGTCTCATGATTGTACCATATCTTACCAGGCACTCACGTGCCTGGCTAACATATATCGCCCTTACAGGGCTTTGTATACAAATTTGGTGGTTCACCATAGTAAGCTGTTAGAGCTTTACCCACAATAATTTACGAAGAACCATATTTTTTAATATTCGTTTAACTGTTCATCATATTTTGCAACAATTTGTTCAAATTCACTTTTTTTATTTTCAGATATTGCATCCCCTGCAGGAAGCTCGAGTTGTAATGGATTGACCAGTGTTCCATTTTTCTTAATTTGATAATGCAAATGTGGTCCGGTAGAATTTCCTGTAGATCCGACATATCCGATGACTTGTCCTTGTACGACAGAAACACCTTTTTTTATTCCACTACCAAATCCAGACATGTGCGCATATTGTGTGGTATAGGTTTCATTGTGATGAATACTCACAAAATTTCCAAATCCTTGATTGTTCCAGCCTGCGAATTCTACTGTTCCATCCCCTACTGCCATGACCGGAGTTCCCAGTGCTGCGGCGTAATCAATCGCAAGGTGGGGCAAATTTCGATGTAAAACAGGATCAAAACGAGCATAGGCATATCCTGAGCTAATACGCCTAAATTCAAGTGGTGCTTTCAAAAATTGTTTTTGGAGGGATTCCCCTTGCGCGCTATAATAGGCTGTTTTGCCCTCCGCATCTTCAAATAAATACGCGTCATACACTCTACCACTATTTACAAATTTTCCAGCTAGTATTTTTCCATATCCTGCATCTTTCCCATCTCGAGATCGTTTTTCATAGAGTATTTCAAAACTATCCCCAGGCTGGACTTGTACTGAAAAATCTATTGTCCATGCAAATATATTGGCATATTCGATAATCACTCCTTCGGGTATATTAGTAGCGAGTCCGTCGAGATATAGTGAATTACTAATAGTGCCTGCTTGTCGGATGATCTGTGTTTCGTATTGAATTTGCTTTTGTGTAACGCGATAATTTCCGTCTGTCAAAAATTCGATATGAATATAATTTTCTTTACTCAGTTCATACTCAAGATATTTGATAGCCCTATTTGTATCTACTGCAAGTCGCATGGGTTGTCCGACTCGAATTCGAGTCAAGTCGTAGGTACTTGATGCAGAGTCTAAAATTTCAAGCATTTGGCTGTAGCCAATACCAAAATCTTCAAGAACTGTCGCAAATGTTTCTTGTTCTTCGATTGTATGAGTCGAAATATTGATTTTCGGCTCGGGTGGAGTTTGTGTTTCTTCAACAGTTCTATTCACTTGCTCAACCCCCTCCGAACTCCCTTTTTTTACATAAAAAACTGTGCCGATGATGGCAAGGACGAGGATTATGAGGAGGAAGTGTTTGTGCATATGGGAATATTGTACACTCCCAACTTATTCATGTCAAAGGTTGTAATTATTTATCTCTAAAATTTGTTTTTCATAAATTAATTTGACTCTATTTATAACAGATTCATCGTCTGCAAAAACAATTGCTCGTTTTCTAATTTTATCTACTAGTACATTATCCACACCAAACCCTAGCCACATCTTAAGAGATTTCTCAATGTGATTTTCAAAATTTATATCATCATACATCTCATATAAAATTTCATAATACTTTTCAAGTACCTTCAACTCTTCATCATTTGGGCTTTCCAAACTATGTATATTTGATAAAAATTTCTTGACATTTATTTTCTCCACGTCAATCCTATCTTGCAATATTTTGAGGACAGTAATAGATATCCACGCTTCATCTCCTTGCTTAATTTTAATTTCAGGATTAAATAATTCGGGAAATAAATCTCGAATAATATATTTTTGACTTCTGTCACAAATCAAGTGGGTTAACCAGCCTTTTTGGAAATCGCTAATTCCATCAATATTTTGAGTATTAAAATTTACTTGATGTGTTTTTTCTCTGTTGATTCCGGTAAGATATCTACTGTCTGGATATACCGAGCCTAAAATATATTTGTGTTCGTCTTGAACTTTATATCTTTTTTTAAGATCTAATGCAAAACGTATGTGAGTAGCCTCAAGTGCCATATAATTCTTTTAAAACAGTATATCCTTTTTTCCACATATCTTCATTTTTTTTATCATATCCATATTCAACCAAATTTATATTGTGATAGATCCACCATCGCAAACTCCTTTCTTTTAAATATGGGTCATTGCTTTTGTAATAGTGCAAAACAAGATCCAAAAATTCTTCACCATAATCCCAAAGTTTACTAAAATCTATGGCTGGGTCGGCAATTTGAACATCACCGAAATCAATAACACCCTGTATCTTTTTTTTCTTTATATCAAATAAAATATGGTCGCTTGTAAAGTCCTGATGAACAACAGCAAAACGTGCGGTATCTTTCATAGGATATCTACTCAACAATTTTTGCAATGATTGAAAATCATAATTCAACTGTTTGAATACAGCCCTCGCTCGTCTGATATAATATGGACGCGCATCTTGCTCAGTCCACGCGTCTGTTACTCCATTTTTTCTTGCTTTAATTATAGAAAAACTATGAAGCTCGTACAAAAATTTTGCGACTAACTTGGCAGATGCAACTTGTTCACGGGTATTCAATTTATCAAACAATTTTTTTACAAATGGAACTCCGGATATATATGTATACCCTGCAAAAGATTTGTCTTTTGGAATATACATATAGTTTGGAATTGGTAATGTGATAGCCCTATTCAAGAAAGGTAATATCTTCAATTCTTTTTGAAATTTTTTATTACAATCAAGTTTATTTTTTGGAAAAGAAAAGACAATCTTTTTATCCAAAATTATCACATCGTCATCATAACCTGCTGTGATTAATTCTGACTTACTAAACTTCAAATTCGGAAAATTTTGTTTGATTTTTTGTAGATACAATTTTTTGTCATTCATATCATAGATAGTTAGATCTTCGGGATCATGATTTATTTAACAACTATTCAAACCGTGCCACTAAATCCTTTATGTCAAACGATGCAAAATGCAAATCAGCACATTCTAGCGCAAAAACTTCTATTTCATCCCTCCCATGTTCCATGAGCATTTGTTTGACTTTGGCTAATTCTTTTAGAGGCGCTCCAATTGCTTTGATATTTTCAGGAAGAATTGTTTCGGCACTGCGTACTTCGTGAGCTCCCCCGATCGGTAATTTTTTATAGGAAATTTTTGTTTTATCAATACACAAAACAATCCCAAAATTATCAGCAATATCAGAATTATTATCCAATAAATCTTTTATTGAAGTTTTATTCGAGGTGTCATTACGGTAACTTCGAGTCCAACTACGAAGTTTATTTTCATATTTTGAAGCTCGCTCTGTCTGTATCTTTACTCTTTCACCTCTATTTGATACATGGTCAATTGCATTTTTAACGAGTCTTTTTGGGTGCATCTCAGCTTGAATGGTGTCTTTCATAATATATCTAAATATGTCACTGGGATCACCGAGTTGCCATTCAGGCTCCATATCTTTTGACATGTGTTTTACAGCAAAATACTTTGCATACAGATAATTATTTGCCAAAGAAACTGTTTGTGTATCCCCGTGTGGAAGCCATGGGTCACGGTGTGTCTTAATACCCTCATCTAAAATATTTTCAAAAGTTGTATCAAGTTCTGTTTTTTCCACTTCATCAGCATATTTATCTCGTTTATATTTATGTAGACCTGTTCCGTGAAATAATAAATCTTGTGATAATCCTCGATCAGGCGTTCCAAATATTTTTTCTAAAAGAGCTTTTTGAGATTTGAACGCCTCAGAAACTTCAGCACATGGAAATCCTTGTTCATCCAAAAATTTTACTTTTTTTTCATCTAATAATTCCGGTGTTCCAACTTGTGCCATTTCTAATACGAACTGTATTTGTTGTTGAAACTCAGATTCCAAAAGAGCTCCATCATTTGCAAGCATATGTCTATAGTGATCTCGTTCTCCCATATAGTATTGATTAAGAGTATACACACATTTTACCACATTAAAACAAAAAAATCTGCATCTGCAGATTTTTTTTGCTCGGTGGGTGGGGCTCGAACCCACGACCCACTGGTTACAGTACCCTTCCTTTTTCAAGAAAGACTGGACTATGTCATCACCCGTGCCGATTACCCCGATTAAATCGGGGAGCATGGGGGTGCGGAGCGCTTCGAATCTAACTATTGTCGGACCCTACTCCCATAAAGGGATAGTCTCTGAACCTTCACTACACTTTCGGCTTTAACCTTTAGAGTTGAACTTCAATAAAGAAGACTCCAGTTCGATCAAAATCCTGCATTACTACAGAAAAGTGTAGGGCTTGGCTGCATATTACCATTTTGATACATCAAAATAAGGTTTCATGCAGTTCACTCCGTGTGCATCCCGACGTTACCATCGGGAGCTGCTATTTTGTATCTCTAACAGCCAGTTGCTCTACCGCTGAGCTACCACCGAATTTAAATTGTCCTATTCCCATGATAACTCTAAGTATCTTTAACTCCCGACCAAGTCGGGACTACCGCTGAGCTACCACGTTGGCTAAAAATGATATTTAGCCGAAAAAAGTATATCATATTTTTTTGAATTGGTCAATATATGTGCATAAATCATTTTTTTGCTTAAAATTTGTTTAATTTTAGGAACGTTTTACACATCTACATTTCACAATATGAAATGAATGTAGTATAATAATTAATATCTAAAACTTTATATGTCTCAACACTCTCTCAAACTCCTCCGTTACAGTTATGCAGTCCTTTTTTTCTGGTTTGGGTTTCATCAAATTAGTGAACCACAATTTTGGACTGGATTTTTGCCCGAATGGATAGGATACTTCCCTATTCCCGCTGAGATGATTGTGCGAATAAACGGATGGTTTGAAATCATCGCCGCTACTGCATTACTTCTCGGAGTATATACGAGAATCGTTTCTGCCCTGCTTGGCGCGCATCTACTATTCATCGCGATTGAAGTTGGTGGTACTATCGGGATGCGTGATGGAGTGCTTGCAATGATGGGTTTTGCGCTTGCTCTAAGCGATGTTGACTTATGGACTATTGACTACAAATCAAAGCAATCAAAATCATAAATTCGTAAAATTTATTTTAATTCCTTAAATTTGTTAATTTACTTAATTATTTTACTATGTCCGAATTACCTAGAGGTACTCACAATCCTGGTGTGCAGCGAGCAGGAGAGATACGTGAGAGAAGAAAAAAAATAGAAAAAGATCGACAATATAAAAAAGATCAAGATGAATATACAGAAGATGGGGACAATGATAAAAAAGAAACACAAGAAGCGCCAAGACATGAAGATAAAGAATCGAACAGAGAAGTTAATCCTGAAGTTATCTATCGTAAAAAAAGGTAACAAATTCATGAAAGTAATTTTTTTTGGAACACATACATTCGCTGCTGCAATTCTACAAGGATTACTCAATAATCCCTTTTTTGAAGTTAGCTTCGTCATAACTCAACCTGATCGCGCTGTTGGCCGAAAACAAGAACTCCAAGCTTCTCCAGTTAAGTTACTCGCACAAAAACATAGTCTCCCCATCGACCAACCTGAATCACTCAAAAACTATGAACTCAAAAATCAAAACTCAAAACTCTTCATCGTTGCCCAATATGGTTTACTCATTCCAAAATATATTCTAGAAGCTCCAAAATATGGCACGATAAACGTCCACACTTCTCTACTCCCAAAATACCGTGGTGCCTCCCCTATTCAATCCGCATTGTTACATGGTGATACAAAAACAGGACTCACCGTCATGCTCATGGACGAGGGAATGGATTCAGGCCCTATCTTATTGCAAAAAAAAATTGATATAGATCCTCATGAAACATATCTGGAATTGGATGAACGCATGGCACATGCAGGTGTTGAGGCGCTATATGAAGCAATTCCAAAATATATTTCAGGTGAACTAACACCCCAACCGCAAGATGAAACACAGGTAACATTTTGCAAAAAGTTATCTCGAGATGAAGGAAAAATTGATTGGAATAAAACCACATTAGAAATTTATAATCAGTATCGAGGTCTTACTCCATGGCCGGGAATCTGGACATGGTGGGATGGTAAACGACTGAAGCTACTCCATATCAAACCCTCAACAAAAAAAATTGTTGCGGGAAAAGTTTTAGTAGAACATGATATACTATATGTAGGTACTTCTGATTCTGCCCTTGAAATAGTAGTGCTTCAATTAGAAGGAAAACCAGCAATGAATGCAAACATATTTCTGCAAGGATATTCAACCAAACTTCATGAATCTAAATTCGATTAAAAATATATGTTTTAAAAAGCCTGAATATATTTTTTTGGCTTTTTTTATAATTTCCAGATTTGTTTCATTACTCACCTATTATCACGAGTCTGTAAACCAACTAATTGCTTTTTTTCTTATCATAGCGTACACATACGTGTCACACAAACATATTTCCTATGCATGGCTCATCCTCATTGCAGAATTAATTTTGGATGGATCCGGACATTTTTTTGAATTTCAGGGACTAATACTTCGCACATGGTTGCTTATTATTTTTGCATGCTTTTGGGGATTTCAGTTTATCAAAAATAGAAAACTTGAATTACAGCTCGACAAACCGATTAAATATGCATTATATGCATCTAGCATCGTGATTTTATCTGCGACAATTCAAGGTTTTTTAGGTCATCACACACCGATGCTCATCGTTCAAGACACTATTTTATACGAATTTCTTGCACTTATAGTTCCCGCCCTACAATTTAAAGACATTACACAACGATATGTAAAACAAATTTTCTGGGCATTTATTGTCGGATCGTTTTTATTTTCTTTTATAACTTTTGTCATCTATTCATCAGGCTTAGGACACGTGCCGGATTTTTATTACCACTGGTTTCGAAATATCGCCGGAGGAAAAATCACCGATCTAGGAAATTATTTTTTTAGAATCGTCTTACCTGAACATTTATTTCTCGTTCCACTCATTTTGATACAAATTGCGGAGTTACTCAATAAACAAAAAGATACGAACAGATGGATCATACTTGGTATTTTGTTTAGTATTCTTATCGTGGACTTTACTCGCATATATTTTATCGCAATGGCTTTGGGTTTTATGATACTCGCTTTCAAATACTCATTTTCCCGCTGGCTTAAAATTTCAACCATAAGTCTAGTCGTATTTCTTTTACTCCTTATGTCTATATCTTTTATGTCAAGCAGATTTAATTCGATTGGACTTGAACTTGTAGGTCTTAAAATTTCACAAATTAGTGCGCCACAGACTGATTTGAGTGGTGCTATTCGTATGGCAATGCTCCCAGATATTTTTGCAACCATCCAACAAAATCCACTACTTGGTTCAGGACTTGCTACCATGGTAACATATCAAGACCCCATGACAAAAGAATTAGTATCAAGAACACAATTTGATTGGGGATATTTTGAAATGATTGCAGAACTTGGGATACTTGGTACACTGATTTTTTTGATATTCATTGTACTTATATTAAAAACAGTAGCAAACCTTGCATATCGTATTGAAATAAAAAAAAGACCTTTTTATATTGGTCTTTTTGTCGGAGGGATTTCATTATTTATAATAAACATCACCAGCCCCGCATTATTTCAAGGCTTTGGGATACTCTATCTTGTCTATCTCATGACTCTTAAATCAGCTGATGCTTCTCTACAATAATTTGCTTCGCCTCTTCATATTTTTTTACATTTTTTCTAAACCATGGCAGATACTTCCATGGTTTTTTGTATGCAAAACGTGGAAGCCAACTGCTCATGGTACCGCCACTAAAAGTGCTAAACAAGGTCTCATCTATCCAATAACCACCACCCCCGCACTTCGCAATCATCAAAAATAAATCCCAATCTTGAAATTTTTTGAGATATTCATCAAATCGTGGAAAAATAGTTCGTCGCATAAGTGACATCGGAGAAATAAAATTTATTTTTTGTAATTCTTCAAGAGAAAATGGTTTTGCACGCATCAGTTTAGCATCCAATTTAAAATTGCAATATACAAAATCAATGTCTTGCTGTTCTATCAAAATATTGTACATTTTTTCAATCATATCAGACTCAAGTACCACATCCGCATCAATAAAAATTACAAATTCACCTTTAGATTCGTCAAACCCTCTATTTCGTGCTACAGGCGCACCTTGATTTTCTTGTCTAAACATTTTAACGCGTTTGTCAGTGGTTAGGTGGTTAGGTGGTAAAGTGGTCAGGTCAATATCACTTCCATCATCAACTACAATCACTTCAATATTTGTATATGTTTGTCTCAAAACCGAAGCAAGCGTTTTTTGAAACGCTTCGGGTCTATTGTAGACTGGAATTATAATGCTGATTAAATTCATACGGATACTAAAAAACAACGAGACTTTTTTATTATTTTTTATTTTTTATATCCACAGCTTCACAAACAGTCCCGATAGGGACGTAAGATAATAGGCAGGCACTTTAGTGCCTGTATCAAAGTTAATATTATCAGTGAGTCCCGTTAGGGACGACAGAAATACTAAGTGACAATATTCTGTCATCCCTAACGGGACTCGAACATATAAATGAACTTTTAACAGGCACTAAAGTGCCTGCCTATTATCGATCGCTCCTACAGGGCTTAAACTTCACAATAATTACTTAAATCATGTACAATTTACCAATCACTTCTCTCACAACCTCTCTATCATCCCACCCAATCATCTTACCCCCCGCCACACACATCCCCTGCTCGCTCCCCTTTCCCGTAACCAAAATCAAATCACCAGCCTCGGCTATTTCAATGGCTTTGTAAATTGCTTCTTTTCTATCAAGAATTTTGAATAAATTTTTGTCCAAAATTTTTCCAGTTTTTTCTACTCTATTTGCAACGTCTGTAATTATTTCCATCGGATCATCTTCATACGGATCTTCGTCTGTGATAATACATATATTTGCTTTTTTTCCAATTATTTCGCCCAAAACTGCACGTCTTGAAACATCGCGCCCGCCACCTGTTGAGCCAAAGACATGGACTACTCGTTTTGGTTTTAATAAATCAACAACTTCATATAATGCAGACATGGCTTTTGGCTCAAATGCATAATCCACAATAACTTTGAAACCACATTTTTCTGCTTCTTTTATAAATTCAACACGTCCTGGGATTGGTTTGAGATTTGCAACAGCTTTTTGAAGCACATCCCAATCTATCTGGAATTCACGAGCAACACTAAGCGCCGAGCTAATATTTAGTGCATTATGCACTCCAAATAATGGTGTGTGAAAAGGTGTATTAGCGATATTGAAATTCAATCCCTTTTCTGTCGCGACAATATCGCCAACGAGCAGTGTCAATTTTTTTCTAGCTGGGGATAAACATATTTCCTGATCCTTCCAAGCAAATGAAATTTTCTTTTCAAAATTAAAATCCAAAAATTCTTCTGCATACTCTGAATTACCATTCACAATCACAGTTTTTGGAATTAAAGCATCTGCGTTATCTGCGTCATCAGCGTATAATCCGCGCCATGCCTGCCGGCAGGCAGGTATCCGTGTAACAAGTTTTTTTCTACATTTTGATACATATCCAAACAAATCCAACTTCGCCCGTTTATACTTCTCAAACGACCCATGCGACTCAATATGCTCGGGATACAAATTAGTTAGCACCATTATATCGTAATTAATGAATCGATGCCGATACTGCACTCGTCCTTCAGACGTGGTTTCTACAATTGCAATATCACATTTTTTATCTACCATTTCGCGCAAATATTTCTGAATCTGCATCTTGCCAAGCATGGTCATTTTTTGATCATTGAGTTTGTTCTCACCAGCAATATAAAAATCAATCGTCGAAAGCGACCCCACTCGAAACCCAGCCGATTCCAAAATCTGTCGCAATAAAAAAACTGTACTCGATTTTCCACTAGTACCGGTAACTCCAATGACAAAAAGCTCTTCTGAGGGGTGGCTATATTTAAAAGCTCCGTACCATGCGTAGAAGAGGTGCTTTAGGTTGCGAATTTTTTTGGGGATGAATTTTCTGAGTAAATTTTTCATAAGAATCACGTGAGAAATCTACGTGCCTTTCCCCGACAAAGTACGGGGTCAGCCTTTGGCTGAAGGTCGCGTTATAAACACAACTCCGAAGGCTAAAGCCTTTAAACTTCTCCTAAAGGAGAATAGATTTTTTGTATTTTGCGTTGGTTCTGTGGTTTATTGCCCACATTCCAACTTTAACAAATTTCTAGGAAACTGAAGAGATTTTTATTTAACATGACCAACAACGTATATCAATAAGCAGTCTTGCATTATTTCCATTTTTATGGTTTAACTAATCCGTCGTCAGTTTGGCCATCCCTGCATATCGCGGGGCTGGTGACAACTACGGCGACAGAAGGAAAAAATGAAAAAAATCTTTTTCATTTTTTCCCTCCTCCTCGCCGCCTTCCTGGCGGCCTTCCTCTTTTTGAGAAACCTCTGTAAGGGGGTTTTGGTGATCCTCGGATTGCCAGCCTACCTTGTCAGAGGTTTCCTCATCGCCGTTCAAGATCTTAAAAAAGATCGAGAGCGGCGGAAAAAGAGGAAGCCATGACCGGCCATCACCCCACCTCAGCCGGTCAATCTCCTGAGTTTCTTAAATGAAAAATTTGGAAATTGAGGGGATTGAAGTGCCTACATGATTCATTGATATCGATATTGACACATCGACACGTTTATGATATACTTCTTACATAACTAGAACCTGGGACAAATCCGCCGTATGGGGAGAGATTTGCTCAAAACAGCCAATCTACCAGGTATTCTGACCGTCCCTAAATTGGGCGGTTTTTTTATTATTAAGGAGCTCAACTAATATTTTTGTTTTGGTTGTTCCTTTTTCATAATGAGATCTATACAATCCAGCCAATGCATCAGCCAGTCGTAAAATAGAAGATGATTTATCATTTTTCATAACCACTTTTTTTATTGAAACATTTTGTTCTCGCAATATCTTTTTGATTCTACGAACGTATGTTTTTGATTTTTTACCATCAATTATAATATGATCAATGTCATTTTCTTTCAAAAATTGTGATAATGTTTTTTCAAAAATACTATGAAATTGAATTGGATTTGTAAATAATACAATCTTAAAAGTAAAATTCAACGGATATATTTTTCTGATAAAACTTTCTCGAACAGTCCAACCTCGTTTTGATCCAAAATCAGACCAACGAAATTTTTTAATCCCAATGAATTTTTCCGTTTGTTCAATCATTTCTTTCAATTTTTGATTATCGTGATCAATATATACAAAACTTACAACGCTTACACCGGACGATTTGTGTATTCCTGACTCATCAATATATACATTCATAGCTCCTTATTATTTCCTATTAGGATCGTAGACTTAATTCATATACTATTTGCTCAATCTTCTGCACTGCACTCTTCGCCTGATCAAACTTATTTCGAAGATAACTGGTCAAATTAAATTCAATAAGCTCTCCGGTAATTTCTTCAGCTGTCATGGCACATTTTTTCACCATCTCAATATTTCGAATCGTTGCAGATTTTATCGCATATCGATAAAGCTCTCCGGGTACGTCACAGAGTCCCGCGACATAACTTTCGGGTGAAATAGGTAAAGACTTAATTTCTGATATTTTTCCAGTTGTCAAAAATTGATAGAGCAAGGTCGCTTCGACAAATTCTTCAAGACCCGCTTTGTACGAGCCTTCATCTGTCGCGCGCTCGTCTTTGCCATATTTTTTAATCACCTCTTTGAGATTTTTTTCCGCGTCATTTAATTTCATCTGCGCTTCTGTAAGATCATCTCGATGCATGGCAAAAATTGCGCGCTTGGAAAAATGAAGTGCGTCGTCTGAAAGTTTGATAATATCTCGACGAATAAGCGCATATTCTACAAGATATTTTTTTAATTTACCCGTATAAATTGTATTCAACATATTTTTTTACTTAATAATAAAAGACATACATATGAATAAAAAAAATTAATATTTTAAATTACTCTCTATCATACATACTTTTTTTTGAAAAGAAAGACCCCTTTTACCAACTCAATCAACACGACATTCAACAGTGCAAACAAAAACATTACAAGCCAATATTCCCATCCTAGACTAACAGTTCTGAGTAACAATTGCAACGGCGCTAGATAGACTGCAGAAATAAGCATAATCCAACCAATAATTACGGCCCAGTTCAAATAGTGATTGTCAAATGGATTCATGTGCCACACGTGGCGTCTGAAACTTCGGACAGAAAAAATGTAACACAATGAATCAATACCCAACCCCACAAACATGATTGTACGAGTAAGTACAATATTTCCGGTGTGTTTCCAAAAATATACAAATAATCCAAACAATACTAAATTGGAAATAATACTAATGATCGCGATCATGGCCCACATTTCTTTATCAATAATTGGATCACTCTTTTTACGCGGAAATTCTTGCATATTTTCGACATCTCCTGTATCAAATGCAAGTGCCATATTTGGCAATGAATCTTCAATAAGATTTACCCACAAAATTTGTACGGGGACTATCGCAAGAGGCATACCCGCGACAAGACTTCCGACAACAAGTACCACTTCTCCAAAACTTCCTGAAAGCAAATATAACATAACTTTTTTGATATTTTGATAAATTCCTCTGCCCTGCTCTACGGCAGAAACAATTGTACTGAATCGATCATCGAGTAATACCACATCTGAAATTTCTTTTGCCACGTCCGTGCCACTGCCAAGTGCAATGCCAATATCTGCGCCTTTGAGTGCCGGAGCATCATTGACCCCATCTCCGGTCATAGCCACGACCTCGCCTTGTGCTTGAAGCGCTTGTACAATTCTAATTTTGTGTTTGGGATCGACCCGTGCAAAAATAGAGACATCACGCAATGCATTTTGTAAATCTATATCTGAAATATGTTCCAATTGTTCTCCATTAAAAATATGTTGTGGTTCTGAGGGAATACCCAACTCCACTCCAATTGATCTAGCTGTTTGTGCGTGATCCCCTGTGATCATGATGATTCGAATACCTGCTTTTTTTGCGATTTCAATCGTTTCTCGTACATCACTGCGTAAGGGATCTGAAAGCGCGAGCAAGCCGACAAAAGTCAAACCTTCGACATCTGTTGTTGAAACAGATGAAATATCTGTGTCTACATTTTTGTATGCGCACGCAAGTACACGCAAACCTTTACCCGCCAAAATATACTGTTGCTTTTGAAACCATTCTTTCATTTCACGCGTCATTTTTTTTACTGTTCCATTTTCTTCATAGTGACTGCATCGGTCAAACAACATCTCCGGCGCACCCTTCACATAGAGAATATGTGTATGGTCTATCGCATGTACGGTTGCCATAAATTTATTGACACTGTCAAACGGTAAATCACCCACTCGTGTAAAGACAGTCTCAAGATAATCTTTACGCAAGCCCGCATGCATCGCTCCAATAATTAACGCAGTGTCTGTAGTATCTCCCGCCATTTTCCATTTTGATTCATCTTCGTGAGGATTTTCGAGTACTCCGTCATTACACAATATACCAATCTGCAACATAGTATACACGTCTCGATACGCATCTTTTTGTGAAATAGACATGCGAGAAATCTCATCGAGGTCATATTCATTTTGTGCAGTCACCGCATGTGTCAATTTCATTTTCCCTTCAGTAAGCGTCCCTGTTTTGTCAGTACAAATGACTGATACCGAGCCCAGTGTTTCGGCTGAAACCAATTTGCGTACTAGTGCATTTTTTTTGAGAATATATTGCATCCCGATTGCGAGAATGACAGTAAGAGAAATAACAAGACCCTCGGGAATTGCCGCAACAGCCACTGCAACTGAAGTTTCAAAAATTTCAAAAAAAGAATGATATTCATTTTTGAGTATATATCCTAATACAAAAATCAATAGTGAAATACATAAGACCACAATACCAATACCTTTACTCACCTGTGATAATTGTTTTTGCAACGGAGTTTTATCATGTTCCGTTTCTTTGACAAGTGTTGCAATCTGTCCAACTTGCGTATTTTTCCCAATTGCAACTACAAGAGCTTGTGCTCGACCATTTACGATGACCGTACCTTTGTGCGCCATATTTTTTCTGTCCGCAGTTGTGGTGTTTTGAGCCAAAACTCGTGTATGTTTTTTGACAGATTCAGATTCTCCCGTAAGAAGTGATTCATTGACTTCAAAATTTACAGCCTCAAAAATGCGCGCATCCGCCTGTACCTTATCCCCTGCTTCAAGTATCAACACATCTCCAGGGACGACTTGCGAACTATCTATTTGTACCTTTTTTCCATCCCGCAATACGAGCGCATGATATGAGACCATGTCATTCAATTTTTTGAGTGCTTCATTTGCTTTATATTCTTGTACAAATCCAATTAGGACATTTAAAAAAACCGTAATAAAAATCACGGTCATATCAATAAACTCACGCAAAAAACCACTCACCACCCCTGCAAAAACCAAGATCAAAATGAGTGGATTTGTCCACTGTTCTAAAAAAATTTTTAGCTTACCAAATTTGGCTCCTGAAGAAGGCAGGCTATTTGACCCAAGACTTGAGCGTTTCAAAGCCTCGGCAGTGGATAAACCCTCTTTAGAACACTTCAAATTTTTGAGAATCTGTGCTATACTCTGCGAGTGGTAATTTTCCATAGATTAAGATAAATCTTGACTTTTTTATGGGGATAGTATATCATATTCACGAGAATTTTGGAATTTTATCCTATGTCACAAGGAGCTTATTTCTATATTATTCAAAGTGAAAAACATGGTCGATATTATATCGGTTCATGTATAGAAGTAAATCAACGTCTGGCAGATCATAACAGAGGAAATATATATTCCACTCGAAATCAAGGTCCATGGATTTTGAGACATTCTGAATACTATCCAACATTAGCAGAAGCAAGATTGCGAGAACGTCAAGTCAAAAAATGGAAGAGTAGGAAGATGATTGAATCTATTATTGAATCAAATAAAGACAAGAATAAGACCTTGTAGCTCAGTTGGTAGATCCGTTGGCTAACGGACTTTTAAGCTGATGGTCGCGGGTTCGAATTCTTTAAAAAACAATTTTGTAGTTAATATGTTATGACCCTGTAGCTCAGTTGGTAGATCCGTTGGCTAACGGACTTTT
>JACPGR010000040.1 GCA_016182415.1 Candidatus Magasanikiibacteriota bacterium | reverse complement strand
CTTAAGCTTCTCAAATTTTTTAAAAGAAATTCTATCTCTTGAATGTATAACGTGAAATGATTTTTGGTATCCTAAAATTTTATCTAGAAGCTTTTTATTTTTAAGATATATTTTTGTAGTAAGATGAATCGAGACAAAAAGTCTGTCGGCATCTGGATATAAATCCGGCATATATAAAAAATCCAAATCACTCTGATCACATTTGAATATCAAAGGAGCTGGTACATAATCCCCAACTCCAATTCTATCAGAAGTCATGAGTTGTAATTGATTTTTATGCAGTACAAAAAAATTATGATCAGATGTGACCACAATTTCACGACCACATGTTGTAGTGACTTTGCACAAAGTACCAGGAGATATATCAATAAATTCCGTTCCGTTTTGTCGTATCATTTTTTCTTTATTTTCTTCGATTATTTCATCAATAAATTCACCTATATTTACACAACGCACAATACTATCTTGACGAACAAATACTGGCGTATCCCCCACAACACTCTTTCCACTCCCCGTCACCCCAAGCAAGGTCTGATTATGCAGTCCTTTTTTCAAACCAGAAACAAGACCTGCTATGGCCTGAGGTTGGTCTCCGGAGGGTTTGTATTGAAATTTGAGTTTGAATTTCATAGTTAAAAGTGTAACTCAGGACTTTAGTCCTGACGGCAAGCATAGTAGGGTAAATAATCTATTTTTTAGCTTATTTTAGCTAAATAAATATCTTTTTCCACATTTTAGAATACCATACGCTTGACAAAAAGGCAAATTTGTGCTAGTTTATTTGAGTAATAACCATTCGGAGTTTATATATGTATACACACATATAAACTCCGGGTGGTCTAAGTAGCGAGTCCACCCGGGGGGAGAGATTGGGGGTGGACTATGCTACAGGCCCCCAAAAACTATCTGATCACGAAAAGATCAGAGAACGCCGTAGGTCCGGAACCAACCTACGGCACCTTCCCAATATATCTATCAACTTTGAAAGATCTATTGGCAAATAAAAAATCTCGAAATAACTCGAGATTTTTTATTTGCCATCAATCCCGATTATATTGGGATTGAGTTACACATTGTATCCATGCTATTTGCATCATGCATCATGAAAAATCAACTCCCCACCACCCTCCCCTTCGGCGTCTTCCCTACCACACTCACCTTCATCCCCTCATCCACATACTCATATAAAACTCCCGCATCTTCAGTACGCATATTCACACACCCATGCGAGGCAGTTGATTTTCCATACAAATTATGCCAATAGGAGCCGTGAATATAATACCCGCCTTTGGCAATAAATTTCATATTCCATTTGACATTGGGCAAATCATAATCTGCAGCCACATATCGTTTCACTGGAATTTTTTCCAAAATTTCATATTCACCCGGCGGAGTTGGAGTCCATGGATTTCCAGTTGAGACGGGAAAATCAAACATTTTTAATTTTCTATCCACGATATAATACAAATGCTGATATGTCAAATCTATTTGAATTTCTCGCTTAAACCGTTTTGTATTACTCGCGTCAGTCGGACTATATCCTCGCATCACTTCTCTATAATCATCTACTCCATCACCATCTGTATCAACATTTCCTCTATCACTCCCAAACCACCCTTCCACCCAATCATTAAGTCCATCAGTATCCAAATCATGTTGACTCATCTTAACTTCATTTCCTGCAAGCGGTGAATATCCATTTTTTACCTCCTCGCCATCAAAAAATCCATCTCCATCTGTATCGGAATTTAAAAAATCTGTGTAATACTTCATTTCTTCATCATCAGAAAGACCGTCGTTGTCTGAATCAAGTTCAACAGTTTGCACAGTTGTCGGTACCAACATAGTCAATATAAAAATCATTGTCAAAAAAAATTTCATAATGCATGTCTTTACTCCAAACCGTAATCCGTAAATCAATTACGGAGTATGGTTATTGGAGTCTGGAGTCAGGTGTTTAAATTTCCACAATCTCCGTATACTCTGGCACATATGTTTTAATTCCATAATTATCTTTGATCCGATGTGCCAGTTCAGTCGCAGCTACCGGCTCCCCATGCGTACAGTAAACTTCTTTCAAACTATCTTTTACCGTCCCGACCCATTCAAGCATTTTCTTTTGATCTCCATGTGCTGACAAAGCTCCAAGCGCTTTGACCGTACAATGCACATCAATTTCATTCCCATGGACATTCACTCGTTTTGCACCTTCATACAGACGACGGCCAAGCGTCCCTTCTGCCTGGTATCCGACGATCATAAGTGTCGAATTTGGATCAGACAAATAGCGAATTGCGTGATGCAATATCCGACCACCATTCATCATACCAGCTCCGGCAATCACCATTTTTGGTCCTGGAGTCTGATTTATTTTCATTGATTCTTGCCTCGTATAGGTAATTTGAAGTTGAAAAAAATCTAAAAAATCGTCTCCAGTCAAATGCAATTTTTGAGCTTCATCATCATAATATTCTGGATACTTTTTATATACTTTTGTCGCGTCTATTGCAAGCGGACTATCGAGAAAAATCGGAATTTTTGGCAAACTCTTATCATATTCACTGAGTTTATTAAGTTCATACAAAAATTCTTGCGTTCGCTCAAGAGAAAAAGCAGGTACCATAATCGTACCACCTTTTTGAGTGCCTTCTTGTACTAATTTCAAAATTGCACTACGTCGAGTATCAATATCTTCATGAATTCGATTGCCATACGTAGATTCGCAAAGCAATATTTCCACATCGCTCAAAGATTGTGTATCTTTCAAAATCGGTACATCTTTATTTCCAATGTCTCCTGAAAATCCAATTTTGGTGTTATTCACGGTCACTTCAATAAACGCAGATCCAAAAATATGACCTGCATCTTTCCATACTGCGCTAATCCCATCTGCAAGTTCAAGAGGTATCGTATAATCAATCCCATGACACAGACTCTGTGCTTGGGCGATGTCAGTCGTGTCAAATAACACAGGATACCCAAACTTCTCATGATCATAGGTCATGACATTATAGGCATCATTCCAAATCAAGACTGCGAGTTCAGCAGTCGCTTTGGTCATAAAAATTTTACCGGTAAAACCATCTTTTACAAGTTTTGGAATACGTCCAATATGATCCAGATGCGCATGTGTAACAAGTACGACATCAATTTCTTTTGCTTCAAATGGAAAATTATCGTGATTTTTTCCTTCATTAAAATCAGATCCCTGAAACATGCCGCAATCAACAAGTATTTTCTTGATGCCCGTATCAAGCAGATAACATGAACCAGTCACTTCTCTACTTGCACCACTGAATTGTATATGCATATAAATTTTACTTAACAGATTACCTTAAATCAAAATTAGAAACCAACACACTTTTTCAATTCACCTAATTCATCTAATTTCTAATTCACCTAATAAAATGTCAAATTTCCAATATAAAATCCGTTAAAATTCGTTTAATCCGTTAAATCTGCTGTTTGAACTCACGCGTGAATTCGTAAATGGAACAGCAGATTAAACGAATTAAACAGATTAAAACAAATTGTGATTGTATTATTTGAAATTTTATTAGAAATTAGGTGAATTAGCTTTCGGCCATGAGCTCAAGCCGAATGGAAATTAAGTGAATTTCCAGACTTATGATAACACATTTGACTCAAAAATAAAACTGACTATGTACAAACCAAACAAAATTTGGTATTATGTGAGAAACCCTATGCGTCAAGAAATAGACAAAATAGAGATAAAAGAGCCTCCGATTGAAGAGCTCAATAAAAAACGATCCTGTATCAAACGAACCTGTATTACTGGTTGCGGATGTTTTGTTATTATATTTATTATTTCATTACTGCTCTTACGATTTGCCATCGGACCACGTACCAAAGAAGTACGAGATTTGCCACAATATTTTACCGAAACAATCCCTATATATGACGCAGAAAATATCGAGCGCATCACTTACACTTCAGGCAAAGAAAAAGGTAAATATGCTGAAGTAGCGGCGTATGTGCCAAAGCTAGTGCTTTCACCTATTATAATTCATTTTGACACAAAATATCGCTATATTCCACGAACTATTACCGAACGAGAAATGACCAAATGGGAAAAATTTATCGCATTTATGGGTGAACCCTTGACCGATAGCAGAGATATATACAAAATTGAGTGGATTGAGCTAAGCGCAGACAAAAATTTCATTACTGAATACTATCAAAAAGAACTTGAGCGAAGTGGTTTTGAACTTGGTGTTTTAAGTACTACGCGTGAAATTACTCAGTTCACGTTTTCAAATGAAACACAAGACATAGACGGTCTTGTCTATATCACGGACAACAAAGAAACCCAGTTTACAGATTATATTAGTCTGACGGTAAATATTCCTTCTAAATAATAATCTATGTCTGTCAAAGAAATCAAACAAGGTGCGCTCACCTGGATACATATTTCAAAGGTCAATGAAGAATCAATTGCCTATCTTAAGAAAGCACATAAATTTCATCACCTCGATTTTGAAGATATCCAAAGCGAGAGCCAAAATCCAAAACTTGATGTCTATGACAGCTACCTTTTTTTGGTCTTCCATTTTCCGGAGTGGAAGCAGAATTCAAAAAAAATAGTGCCGCATGAAATCGATTTTTTTGTGGGAGAAAATTATATGATTACCGTACAGCACGGCAAAAACAGCGAAGTCAAAGATTTTTTCTATCGTTGCATGAACAATCGAAAAATAAAAAATTCATGGATGAGTAAAAATTCAGGTTTTTTGCTGTATAAACTGCTTGAATCACTCTTTAATGAAAGCAGACCAATGCTTAATAGTCTGGGCAAACAAATTTCAGCTATTGAAAACGACATTTTTGCCGGAGAACAAGATGTGCAAGAAATAAAAGAACTTGCGATGCTCCGCCGTGATGTACTTAGTTTTAGACGCATGCTTGATCCACAGCGCTATTTGGTCTCGACTATTTCACATACGAGAAAATCATTTCTTGACGAAACCTTAAGTATTTATTTTGATAACATCAAGGACTATCTCGACAAACTCTGGGTTATTGCCGATACATATAAAGAAACTATCGATGGACTGCACTTGACCGTAGAATCGCTCGTCAATCAAAAAACGAACAAAGTAATCGGCGCGCTTACTGCAATTTCCGTTTCCCTGCTTCCGTTGACGCTTCTTTCCGGAATTTATGGAATGAATATTTCAGGCCTTCCACATGCCAATAATCCAAAATGGGTATGGTTTATGTTTATTGGGCTCGCCTGTATTATTGTAACAAGTATTGTACTGATGAAAAGAAAGAAATGGTTGTAATTTGAGTGTACTACACATGATCCAACGATTACTCAACAAACAATCTCACACGATCACCGGCGCGGCCATCATTATTGGGGCGGCGTCTTTTATAAGTCGAATTATCGGCATGGTTCGAGATAGGCTTTTTGCACATTACTTTGGAGCAGGAGATGTGATGGATACATATTACGCGGCATTCAAAATTCCGGATCTTGTATATAATTTGTTAATAGTCGGTGCCTTGTCTGCGGGGTTTATTCCAATTTTTATCGAACTCCTCACTAAAGACAAAAAAGAAGCCTGGCGTATTACAAACGCACTTATAAACATTTTTGGTTTATTACTTATTATCATCTGTGGATTTCTCATGATTTTTACTCCGCAACTCATGCACCTACTTGTACCCGGTTTTGAAGGAGAAAAATTTGATATGACGGTCATGCTTAGTCGCATTATGTTTGCAAGTCCAATTCTACTGGGTATTAGCAGTGTCCTTAGTGGTGTACTTCAATCGTTCAAAGCATTTCTCGTCTATTCGCTTACACCAATCATGTATAATATTGGGATTATTATAGGTGTGACTATGTTTGTCCCACTGTTTGGAATCGCAGGTCTTGCGTATGGCGTCGTACTTGGCGCGCTACTTCATGTACTTATCCAAATCCCCTCTTTTATACACCACGGATTTCGCTATCAACTAATTTTTTTATGGAAAAATGCGTATGTCCGCAAAATTGGGCTACTCATGATTCCACGTATGCTTGGCATGGCGACACGGCAGATCAACTTTCTTGCAATTACCGTAATTGCCTCAACTCTCGCGTCGGGAAGTATTGCAATATTTAGTTTTGCAGATAATTTGCAATCTGTTCCATCCGGGATTATTGGTATTTCGTTTGGAATTGCGATTTTTCCACTGCTTGCAGGACTTGCATCAAAAAATGACCTGACAGAAATGAGTGAACAAATCTCAAATACAGTGAAGCAAATATTATTTTTGATTATTCCTGCGACAATTATTTTTGTACTTCTTCGTGCTCAAATTGTTCGTGTCGTACTCGGCACAGGAGAATTCGATTGGGAAGCCACAATTTTGACGGCTCGCGCACTTGCATATTTTTCTATTTCTTTATTCGCACAAGCACTTCTTCCCTTACTTTCGAGATCATTTTATGCCTTGCAAGATACCTGGACGCCCTTTGTCATCGGTATGATTGGCGCCTTAACAAATATTTTTTTGGCACTGTATTTTGCGCAAAGTTTTGGCATCATCGGCCTTATCGCATCGTATTCACTTAGCATGATTTTACAAGTAGCGTTGCTGTGGATTTTACTACGTTACAAACTCAAAACACTACATGAAGCAGATATTATCATTACACTACTAAAAATTTCTATTTCAGCATTTTTCATGGCACTTGTCACCCAAGCGCTCAAATATCCACTCGCACACATCGTCGATATGCAAAAATTGTGGGGTATCTTGATACAAGGAGCTGTCTCTGGTACAATAGGTCTTCTCACCTATGCCTTTGTCAGTAATCAACTAAAACTACGCGAAATGAAGCTTTTGCAGGAAAGTATGAGGAAAAGGTGGCTTAAATTTAGAGGAATTCAAACTGAAATAATTAACTAAAAAAATCCCAACATGAGATTTTTTTATTTCATCTCGAGTTATACAGATAATAATTCAAACTGATGAATTTGTCTAAGCTCTCTTTTGAGTTCTCGTCGCTCTTCTTCTAAATCAAAGTCATTTTGCAAACCCAACCAAAATTCAGCTGAATTACCAAAAAATGTACTGAGTCTCAATGCGGTATCAGCGGTAATTCTTCTCTTTTTTCTGACAATCTCAGAGATACGCGTCTGGGGTATTCGCGTTTCTTGCGCGAGCCTATACGCACTTATACCAAGTGGTTTGAGAAATTCTTCGAACAAAACCTCGCCTGGATGTATATTGTCAATGTATTTTTTCATATGTTTTTTACAATTTTATGAATGATAATCTATAATTTCTACATCATATGCATTACCTTGTTCCCACACAAAACAAATTCTCCACTGATCATTGATACGTATACTGTAAAGATGTTCATGTCCTAATAACTTTTCCAGATGATTTGCGGGTGGAATACGTAAGTCATTTATTGTTTGAGAATTGTGTATCATACGCAATTTCATCCGAGCTCTTTTTTGAATAATAAGTGGAAATTTTTTGGAATATTCTCCTTCCCAAATTTTTTCAGTTTCTTTGGATGAAAATGTTTTGATCAT
>JACPGR010000038.1 GCA_016182415.1 Candidatus Magasanikiibacteriota bacterium | reverse complement strand
GGGGGGCAGGGGGGTGTTTCACGACTTTTGGCCAGGTGTTCAAGTTGCCGGTAAAGACAATCTTCGTCAGCAGACTGCTATGTGGCAAGCAATGCTCATGTCGGCAGGTATTCCAAATTCAAAACAAGTTTTTATCCATGGTTTTGTCACTGCAGGCGGACAAAAAATGAGTAAAAGTTTAGGGAATGTAGTCGATCCTGTTGAAATTGTAGAAAAGTATGGAGTGGATGCCACTCGGTATTATTTGCTCGGTGCACTGCCTTCGTATGATGATGGAGATTTTACGATTGAAAAATTCGAAGAATTTTACACCGCACATTTGGTAAATGGTGTCGGGAATTTGACGAGTCGTATTTTGACCATGATAGAAAAGGAACAAGGAGTAAGGAGTAAGGAAAAAGATTATTTGTCACTTGAGGGTGGGGAATATGGATTTTGGGATTCTTATGTTCAAGCGATGACAGACTATGATTTTCAGAAAGTTGTTTCGTTGGTGAATGATTTTGTAAAACAGCTAGACACCAAAATCTCAGATGAAAAACCTTGGGAAAAGGCAAAAAATGGAGAAGATATCAAACCACTTTTATATCAACTTGCCGAAGGATTGCGCCACATTGGACTTGCCTTATTACCGATTATTCCAGCGTCTGCGGAAAAAATATTGACGCGTCTTGGTTATACGCAAGAGCAAATCAATTCACTTAATTTGAATGTTGAAAAAGAGTGGGGGAGACTTGCGTCTGGGACAAAAATTGTGAAAGGCGAGATATTGTTTCCAAGATTAGAAAAATAATCATAACATATGAAAAAAGTATTTTTATTATTATTTGCTGTAGTTATTCTAGTTATAATTGATGTATTTTTTGTAAAATATATTTTTCGTGATAAAATTTTGAGTACTGACATCGCCATTCCTTTTGATAACTCGTGTGTGGTTGATGATGATTGTACACTTACAGAATACTATGGTGATTTTGGTCACACATGTCCTGATCGCATTGTCGACTATAGTGAAGATAAGTACGTTGCCGTGAGTAAAAGTTCATTGAGTGAATATACACAAAAGAAAGATGAAAATGAAGCAAAAACGAATAATGCATGTCTTTTATTTATGCCTGCATATAAAAATAAGAATTATCAGTCAACTTGTTACCAAAATGAATGTACGAAAATCAGAGGAAGTTTGATTCATAAAATTAAAGATTAAAAACCATGTTATTCAGTTTTTTTGCATTTGAAATTTTATTAGAAATTAGGTGAATTAGATATTAGAAATTTCAAACTATTCACTATTCATTCTTCACTTAAAATATCATATGCTCCTCATCGACATCATTCTTCTCTCCATCATCGCAGGATTCGCCCTATTTGGACTTTGGTTTGGTTTTATTCAAACAGTAGGTTCGCTCACAGGGACTATACTCGGTGCGTATCTTGCAAGTAGATATTATGAGCCCATGGCGGATTGGCTTATCAAATTTACGGGCTGGGGTGAAAATACCTCTCGAGTGCTCATGTTTATTATTGCGTTTCTCGTGATAAACAGACTGGTCGGATTTGTATTTTGGATTCTTGATAAATTTTTGAGTATTCTTACACACCTGCCATTTATTGCAAGTATCAATAGGCTACTCGGATTTGTTCTTGGCGCGATTGAAGGAGCTATTACACTTGGACTCGTAATATTTTTTATCGAACGGTTTCCACTTTCAGAAAAAATAATGGGAGCTCTCGCAGGATCGACTGTTGCACCGATTTTGAGTGGTATTGCCTCTATTTTGTGGCCACTGCTTCCAGATGCACTCAAGTTGTTGCAGAGTACGGTGGATTATGTACAGGGGAAGGTAATATAATCATATATGCATAAAAAAAGAACTGAAATTATACAAAAGGGCGATTTGAAAATAACAGTAATATATACTGGAAATGAAGTGGTATATGGTTATGCATATGCTGATTCACATGTTATGTCAGATGATGATTATGGAGATGACGATATGGTCGAAAAAGAAGGTCCAGAAGTTGAGGATATACTAATTGAAAATAAAACAGGTACGATACATCTGTCTGATTTATTACCAAATAAGCTTAAGGATTGCAGATTTGTTGGTCCAGTTGATTGTGGTGATGGATATAAAGAATCTGAAAGAGTTATAACATTTGGTGATTTACACATAGACGGTTCCATACTAGGAATTTTGCATGAAGTTGGTCATGTGTGGATCAATGAAAGATATCATAGTGATGGCTCACTTAATTACAAGAAAAAAATGGCCAAGTATGAACGACACGCATGGGGTCACGCCTTATCCTTATTTAACCAATTTAAAAGAGATGGGCTGAATCTTGAGCCAAATTTTGATGCACAAGGTATTAAAAAATTTATCAAGGAATCCTTGCTTAGTCACGAAATAGATCATAGATATGATGAATATTTTTCGAGTGAGGGTGATATCAAAAACACAGATATGGAATTTTGGACAGGTGGAGTATCAGAAGAAGAAATTGATGATATGATTAAAGAATTTTTGAAAAATGACCTTAATTCGGAGGCAAGTCTAGCAATCAGTAAATCTTTTAGAAAATAGTATGTTTGGTATGTTTTTGTCAAAAGTAAATAATTTTACCAAGTTTTTTGGTATTTTTTTTATTCTATTTCTCAGTGGTTGTGTTCAATCTCAAGATCTCCAAAGTCCTCAAATCAACGAAGCTATATATCAAGTCTCCGCCCCCTGGGATCTCCAACTCTACGACAGCTTTTATACCGGTAATTCGAGTAATGAAATAGGTGATATTGGAAAAGTCGTGGGTGGAATCATCCCACACCATCTGATTGCAGGACACCTCGATGCGACTTTTTTTGAATATATCAAAAAACAAAATCCATCGACGATAGTTCTCATCGGACCAAATCATTTTGACCGAGGCTATGCGCCGATTATTTCGACAGGGCGAGATTGGAAGACACCGTATGGGATTACCGAGACGAATATTGATATTGTCGAACATTTGATTGATACATCGTTTGTTGAAGCTGAGGAAGAAGTAGTCAAAGAAGAACATAGTGTCTATTCACTTATTCCATTTATTACTCGTTCAATTCCGGAAGCCAAAGTTGTACCACTTATTTTAAAACAAGGCATTAGTCAAATACAAATGGATCATTTGATTGGCAACTTACTTAATATTGTCCCGGAAGATACAATATTTGTCTCCTCGATAGATTTCTCTCATTATCAAATTGTCCCTGTTGCAGATTTTCATGATGAGTTAAGTATTTCTGTTATCAAAGATTTTGATTTCACTCGATTAGATAAGCTTGAGATAGATTCAATACCAAGTCTCTATGTACTCTTAAAAATCATGGAGGTAAAAGGAGCCGAGCATGTCGGATATGAGCTCCATACAAATTCAGGAAAAATAGTTAAATCTCCGGGTGCACAAAATACCACGAGTCATTATTCACCATTTTTTGTACAAGGCAAAACTCAGAATGAACAAGTTACCAGCTTATTATATTTGGGTAGTATGCCTGAAGATCATAAAACTCGTGAAGCCGTTTTTGAACAATTATCGGGTCAAGAAGATAGATTTTTTAGTGGGATGGATTATGTATTGTACAATACCTCTCAAGGTCTTCAATCATACAAAAATTTTCAACAAAATTCAGTGAATAATATTGCAGATTTTTTTGAGACCTTTATGTTGCCTGAACAATTGGATACTTTAGTTGCAAATGCCTCAATTGCGGTGTCTCAACAAGGGTATGCGGTGGGAATACTATGGTATCCGACGTAT
Organism: Candidatus Magasanikiibacteriota bacterium; assembly: GCA_016182415.1. Lineage (GTDB taxonomy): Bacteria > Patescibacteriota > Patescibacteriia > Magasanikbacterales > UBA922 > JACPGR01. The sequence continues at coordinate 5,617 of JACPGR010000038.1, read as the reverse complement.
ATCAGTCTATATATATTTCCGGTACAAACAGAGGTGGGGGATGTCAGTTTGATGGAGTATGGGGAGGCGCAAAAATATCTTAGAGAACTCATTGACAGGTATGGTTTGGAGGATTATACTTTCAATAGTATGCATACTACTATTAATTTATAACTATATGGAAGAAATTCCGAAAAATGAGCCATATGTCCATGGAGAAGGGGGAAATATTCAACCATCAAAAAACTTGATCCCTAAAGGGCTATTTATTGGGATCGTCGCTGGTCTGTCGATTTTATCTATCGTTGCATTAGCTTTCCTATTATTTTATCAAGTATCTCCTCAAAAAATCCCGAATATCCAACCTCAAATTTTGGATAATTCTCAAAATGAAATTATTGAAGAGAGTAAACTCGAAGAGAGAGAACCAGAACCACTAACTCTTGGTCGAGATGAGCTTGGTTCGTATTCCATACAAGCCGGATCTTTTGTTAAAGAATATGGGCAATTATTCAAGCAAGGAGAATTGACTGTAGATTGGCATAATGGAGCTATACCGTTGACTGATATGGAGACCAAGAAATTATTGGATAGTTTGGGTGCATTTGATTGGAAAGATGTCGCGCTTTGTCAAGGTGAGGAAGGTTGTAAACTTTCTCTATTTGAAGCAGGTGTGGTTCAAGAACCCAAAAAATTACAAGGTTTGAAATTATATTATTTTTTCATTCCAGAAATGGGTATGGGGCTTTATCAGCACCAATATACAGTTTTTGTGGATCCTGGAACTAACAAATTTATTAGTATCCATACACCACCTGTCGAAGAATGGGGCTTGAATTATCTCTCATCATATATTTGGTTTGGTGGAACTATCGAATACGAATTTTCTGAGCTCACCGAACCAAAAACTCTTGCATTAGCAGGTCAAAAATCATATTTGGTAAGCAAAGGTGGATACCTGTCCGAAGAATTCGACCTTGCCAATTCCAATGAAAACGCTGGTGGGATTGTGGATGTGGTGGATGGTACCATAGTGAAACTTGCAGGAAAAAAAGTTTTTGATTCTCCAAAAAATGGTCCGGTATATTTCGATGGGCAACAATATTATATTATTATGCCCGATGGCGCGCATAGAGTATATGAATATATGCCATATTTTTTGAAAGAATCGCAACCTGATGCGCAAGAGAAGAATTTTTATGAACTGTCATACACTGCAGATATCACTTGGGATACAAATAATGTTTTAAATACCAATGATGTATATGCACTGGGCGGGGATTTACAAACCGAGGGTTGTGGCGCAGGTTTTGAGATATTATCAAATATTGTTAATAATAAAGAATGGTTTGATGAAAATAAATTAGTTCAAATCGGAAAAACAAATACAAATGAACCTATATATGAACTCAGTGATAAAAAAACAAATTCATATTATACCGATCTATTTAATTTTGGTTATGAAGGTTCACTTGTGCGAACCTATGACTATGACAAAATTCCTGAAATGACTGAGGAACAAAAACGAGCTGATTTTGATGCGGACACACCATTATTTTTCTGGAAAGATCCAATGGGAAACTGGAGATCATATCGAAAAGCGAAGTATCAGACTTTGGCTGAATGTGGCAAGCCAGTAATCTATCTCTATCCGGAAAAAACAACAGATGTACGCGTACAAGTCGCGCCAAACGGTGGCTTTACCTACACTGATCCAGTGTATCCTCATGATGGCTGGTTTGTCCGAGCTCAGCCAAATGGTCAATTATATAATTACGCAAATAAAACCAACTATACCTATTTATTTTGGGAAGGGCATGCAGATGGATTTGGTTTTCCAAATCGAGGATTTGTATTTGCACAAGATGAGGTGCCTACAGGCATGAGAAGTCTTCTTGCAAAAACAGGATTAGTCGGTCAAGAGATTGAAGACTTCATGGAATTTTGGCAAGATAAAATGATGCAAAAACCTTATGTGTTTGTGACATTTGCATCTGAGCAAGATTTCGAACGTAGTGCTCCATTGAAAGTAACACCAAAACCAAATACCACGATTCGCGTGTTTATGAAGTTTGATTTGCTTGACGCGCCAATTAGTGTGGAGCCATTACCAATCAAAACTCCTAAGCGAAAAGGATTTACGGTTGTGGAGTGGGGTGGGGTATTGGAACGATAATAACAAAATCTCGAGTGATATCTTTATGCTCTTCGACACCCACTGCCACATACAATTCAAAAGTTTTTTTGAAGACAGAGCGGAAGTCATTGCGCGGTGCAAAGAAAAAGGCATGGTTCTCAATCTTGTGGGTACGCAAATTCCGACGAGCCAAAAAGCAATAGAACTTGCTGAGCAGTATGAGTGGATGTATGCAAGTGTGGGAATTCATCCGATTCAACATGATGTGGTCGATGTTGAAGAAGAGGATACTTCATTTCGTTCACGTGGTGAACAATTTGACGAAGTTTTATTTGAACACATGGCTCGTCATTCAAAAGTAATTGCGATAGGGGAGACGGGTTTGGATAAATTTCATATTGCAAAAGATAAAACGCTTGAAGAAATTTTTGCAAAGCAAAAGAAACTTTTTTTGCAACACTGGGAATTGTCGCAAAAAGTAAATAAGCCACTTGTGATTCATGTTCGGGATGCGCATGAGGAGATGATTGAGTTAATTTCGAATCCCGATGCGAATCGGGATGAGAAATCTTTCTTATCGCTGGATCTTGGAAAAACAAAAAATAATAATTGGAATGACATCTCTGGTGTCATTCATTGTTTTACGAGCAACTGGACTCACGCACAACAATATCTCGACATGGGCTTGTATCTCGGCTTTACAGGGGTCATTACCTTTCCTCCAAAAAAGACAGATCCAAAGTCTCAAGAAGAATTACTTGAAGTGATAGAAAAATGTCCGCTCGACAGAATGCTCGTCGAAACAGACTCGCCATATCTTGCCCCGCAAAAATATCGAGGTACTCGTAGTGAGCCGTGGATGGTGGAAGAAGTGATTGCACAGATTGCAGAAGTTAAGAAGATGCATATTGAAGAAGTGGAAAGACAAATTTTTGAGAATAGTCAGAGGTTGTTTAAGATTGCATGATTTCCTTATCTTTTATTTGCGCGTATCTTGCGCGTATCTTGCGCGAACCACTATTTTGTGATATACTACTGGTGTAGCTTACAAACCATAATCTCATGATATGTTCAACCCTAAATATAAACACACTAATAAAATTTTATGCGATCTCACCGCCATTGCTGAAGCCAAGGGTATTATTGACCGTGCCAAAATTCTGCCCCAACAAGAACTGCGCTTGCGCCGTCAAGCGATAATCCGCATGACTCACCACTCTACAGAAATTGAAGGAAATAAATTAAATATACAACAAGTTGAAGCGCTTTATGCAAAAAAGAAAGTGGACGCGGCAGACAGGGATATTTACGAAGTGAAAAATTATCTCAATGCCTTGAAATATATTGAAAAAATCGTAGATGAAAAGAAGCCAAACACTGAAAAAGTAATTTTGAAAATTCACAAGCTGGTTATAGACAAAACCTTAACTCCGCAATATTGCGGACATTATCGGACCGGGCCGATTTATGTTGTGCGGCATCGTTTTGGCATGCCGCAAGAAACATTATACACCGGACCAGATGCCAAAAAAGTGCCACAATTGATGAAAGATTTTGTCGCTTGGCTTAAAGAAAGTGAGAAAAAAGAAATAAATCCAATCATTGTAGCGGCTATCTCTCACATGGAAATCGCCGCTATCCATCCTTTTAACGATGGCAATGGACGCACAGCACGCGCTTTGGCCACTTTGATTTTATATCAACGCGGCTACGACTTCTGTCGTTTATTCGCGCTAGAAGATTATTACAATACTGACCGACCATCATACTACAAGGCAATTAATCTGGGCGCAACGTATAATGAGCGGCGTACTGACCTAACTTCATGGTTGGAATATTTTATCAATGGATTTAAAAAAGAAATTTATGAAGTAAAAAATAAAATTTTACCGTTATCCAGTCGCAAAATGAACGGAAAGATAAAGTCGCAAATTTATCTTATGCCAGAGCAATTGAAAATTATCGATTTTTTGGACCAAGTCGGACGAATATCTGTAAAAGATGTTGAAGACATTCTGTCTTGCCCAAGACGAACCGCACAATTACATTTGCAAAAACTGAAAAAGATAAAAATCATTAAGGCAACTGGCAAAGGAAAAACAACTGCCTATATTGGCAACCAATAAAGTGAATGGCAGGGGCGCAATTCACCCCTCGTTTAAAGAGTGACTTTTGATATTTTATGGTCAATTGGATATGATAGTATGCTTGAGATACATGGTGATACCAATACAAGATGTCTCCATCAAGTTTCGCTATTTTATCCTTCGTTTTCATATCTCTGCAGTATAGCACAGTTTTTGGTAATTCAATGTCTTGTGTGCGTGCACGCGTGTGGCAATTCAACCCTGTGAGTCCCCGCAGGGACTCACAGGGTTAATTCACAAATTATTATTATTCGTGTATAGTTTCCTTGCTTTGGCAATAAGATGATCCGTGAAATCGCGCCAGATTCGCCAGTCCCGATTTTGATTGGCGCGAGAGAGTGTTGAAAGCGTAAATTTCTTTGTTTTGAAACCAAGATGATATAGTTGATTGGGGTGAGCGTTGAGACACAAAACGATGTCGCGCAAACTATTGAGATTAGCAAGCTGACCGAACATATGGGAAAGGAATGGATCATGACAGGAAAGGTTGTATACATTTTTGTTTCCATTATATTTTTAAAGTACAATAAGAGAGTTACGCAACACTAGTGTCTTAAACGTTGTAACTACTCAGCCCCTCAAATTACTTGGCTAATATAAGCAAAATTTAAGTATTCAATGGCTTCGTATAAAACAATATAATCTGCTTAAATAAGCCAAAATACTTGTCAAGGGTGGTGAGTAGTTACTAAACGTTATTGGAAATAGTCAAAAATCTCTCTCAATTTTTATTTTAATTTTTTGGCAATTTTCGGGTCGTGATAACTTGTTTGAAATAAAATAATTCATTAACACAAAATTTATGCAGATAATAAAATTCGTCTTGGGAGGAATTGGCATGATTGCCATGATCCCATCGTTTCTATTGTTTCCAGCATTAATTATTACTGCGATTATTGGTGCGAATAAAAAAGATTACACTTATCTGAAAAAGTATTTGAAAATCTGGGGCTATAGTTTGCTGGCGGTTGTCGGCGTTTTGATCCTCTACATGCTAAGTTCGTTTGTTACCACTTTGATTAACGGTGGTGCTCAATAAAATTGCCAAAAAAATTAATTTCATTAAGGAAAGAGATTTTTGACTACATCCGATAACACCGTGTATCCGGTTTCGTGTAACTTTGTTCACTTCACCCAAATTTTGACTATCGTCAAAACTTCGGATACACGGGGTACGTTGTGAATATACGTATACGGTAACAGGATCCAAAATCACAGTCTATTCCAATACAACAATGAGCCCAAAATGTCCCGTTAGGGACTATATATGTTAGGCAGGCAATTTCAGCCAGAGGACTGATCTGCCTTTGGCATGATATTGCCTGTTTAAATTAACCCACGTCTACAAGTCCCG
>JACPGR010000039.1 GCA_016182415.1 Candidatus Magasanikiibacteriota bacterium | reverse complement strand
CGGGACTTGTAGACGTGGGTTAATTTAAACAGGCAATATCATGCCAAAGGCAGATCAGTCCTCTGGCTGAAATTGCCTGCCTAACATATATAGTCCCTAACGGGACATTTTGGGCTCATTGTTGTATTGGAATAGACTGTGTTACAATCACTTCAGCAGCTGTTTGTCCATGGATAGCCCAATGAAGTTTATTTTGAACCATGGCAAAAAATTGTTTGGTTGTTTCTGCAGTTTGGTCATAGTCTATTGCGGTGGTATAAATATCGGTGATTTTTTGATAAAATTTTCTCTCGGACAATCGAATTTCTCGTATACGAGAGAGCAATTCTTCAAAAAATTGTTCAGTGAGGATAGTTCCACCATGTTTGAGGCGTTCATCATCCATGACAAAACCTTTGATAGTAAATTCTTTGATAATTTCTCCTGCCCATTTGCGAAACTGCGCTCGTTGGTTATTTACCTTAAAACCAATAGCGTTTATTGCGTGCAAATTATAGTGTTTTACGCTGTATTGTTTGCCATCTGAGGCAGTTATCCGGAAATTCCGGATAACTGAATCTTCATCCAATTCACTATCTTGAAATATATTTTTCAGGTGCTCATTGATGGTTCTGACATCCACGCCGTACAGTTCTGCCATGAATTTTTGTGGTCAACCACAGGTTTTCATCTTCATAGCGCAGTTCGACCGCGGTTTCTTGCCCTCCAATCGCAGAGACGTATGTCAAATATTCCGCAGCTGATGAGCGGATGGTGATGTTTTTTGTTTTTTTCTTTGGTTTTTGCATAAGATTTTTATTTTATATCCGACAAATCTCGTAGTTTTGTCTCTTTATACGTGAAATGATCAGCGCCAGCATAAGCTCTACTATTACTCAATTTTCCTCGTTGTTCATATAATTTCTAAAAGAAAAAGGTAACACTACTTTAATCTAAATTAAACAACATCATTATATTCATTTTTTTATGAATGAATGTTTTCCAAAAATTAACAGAGAAAAAAAGCACTGGTAAATAAAAGTGTGGCATTTAAAAAAACAATTAAGCCATGGTCTATTATTATTTGCATCTATATCGTATCATACTCACCCCACCTCGTCAACGAAAAAAGTCGCTCAACAAAGCGGAAAAGTGTATTGTGCATTTTATGCACAGTGGCCTTATTTTTTATTTTTCTTCACCTCCTCCACCACTAACAACCCCGCCCCCATCACAATCATCATATCCGCAACATTCATAACAGAAGTAAAGACTCGAAGATAGTCAACGGTAAATGAAAACAGCATTCTGTCAATCAGATTTGAAATGGCGCCTGCGATAATAAGAGAAGTTCCCAAGTAAAATAATATATTTTTATCAGTCTTTTTCATCCACCATACGATAAGAAGTATGATGATAATTGGAGTGAGAAAAATAATTAAAAACTGCGGGACAGGAATGCCAAAGGCAATGCCGGGATTTTCAAAATACTCCCAACCTATCCACGGTTTTAAGAGATAGTATGTGGATTCTTGAGTATGTCGGACGATGTATTTGAGCAACTGGTCGAGGAATAAAAAAAATCCACATACCAAGAGTGAGACGGTAACGTGGATCTTGTGCGTCATATACTGAATTTAGAGTTCTTGAGTAAGTGTTTTTTTGCAACTTACACAGGCACTTGAGGTAGGGCGGGCGATGAGGCGTTTTTCCTCGATAGTTTGGTCGCAATATTTGCACACACCATATGCACCCTTACTTATTCGTGTGAGAGCTTTTTCTACATCATTGAGCAAACCTTCTAGCTGTATCTCAAGTGGTTTATCGGTGAGATACTGAGTAATTTCTTGAGCATTTTCATCACTTTTGTCGCCAAACTCCTCATAGCTAGTCTCATAATCCCCGGCAACATGAGGATTTTTTTTACTAAACTTTGAAAGTTCACTTTCAAGACGATCTTTTTCTTCCAAAAGCACCATTTTCATTTCATCAATGAATTTTTGTGATAATTTTGTGGTCTGTGCGGTCATATGTGTATAGATTAGGTTAATGAGGTGATCTGGTTCAATATAGAGAATAGTAGTGTAATTACTTTGAATTACGAAACTCCCTCGCGCGACGCAACTCACTCCGTTCGGCTGAGCTCAGTTTTGGTGACATCACATCTCGGTGAACTCAGTTGAACAGAGAGGGCGTGGGTGAGTTGCGTTCACAAAAAATGGTTTCATAATTCAAAGTAATTATATATAAAAAAATTGCTTGTATCAAGAGTAGAGGTCTGTCTTGTGAGTAGAGTGTGTATAAGTATCAGAAGGATAAAAAAAGAGGCATAAAGCCCTGGGTAAATAGTTGGCTAATGCCTCTAATATATCCCAAGTACCGGTTTTCCTCAAGCTGTATCAATACAATACTATACCGTATTGTGCTTATATCGCTTGAGAAACGCCAGGATAAACCTGGGATGGGTAAACCTCTACAAACCGCTCAATGGTTGAGCTCCCGATAAGCCGCACGCAGTGTTGCTTATATAAGTGGGAGCCACCGATGTTTGTTGCGAAAAGCCTGACGGCATCGCAATTTTATTTGTGTTTGTGTTTCGTCGTCCCGAAGGTCGGCGAAGTGGAGCAGTAAGAAGGTTTGGTGTTGTATCCAACGGGTTTCGCTGGTTACAACGTTTCAAAGATCACAATAGTATACTACCATATATTGTGAGTATTGTCAATAGTTCAGTCAAGTATGCAAGTATTATGCTTATTTTAGCCAAAAAGTAGTAGAATTGGTATATAATTTTTGTATAATATAGTCTATACTTTTATAATTAAATTCAAACTTATCCACAAAATAGGGTGTTTATACACAAAGTTATCCACAGATGTATAGGATAATGTATACAGAAAGTATGTTTTTAAGTGAATTATAGATATTTTTGTAAATTTTATGTATTCAAATACTTATGCACATATTTGGCTAGTTATACACAAAGTTATCCACAGATGTATAGGATTTTGTATACAAAAAGGTCTTACTCCTGGATCTGATAGCCTGACTCCATATTTTTCGTCGGCGTTTCTCCTGGAAGATTTTTTTGTTCATGCCGACCATCGTGATTGGCGATCCCATCTTGAAAATGGAATTACTTTCAAAGATACATTAGTGGACATTCAGTGTTTTATTGGTGTATACTAAAAAAACTTTTATATTTTTAAGCGAGGGATATGAAAAAATACATGCCTGTCATTGTGCTTACAACTTGTTTTTTTGGTGTGAGCATTTTTTTATTTCAATTAGTAAAAAGTGATAACACAGATATTGTCATCACCGAAATCGGTGCATATGAATCTAATGATCATGAATGGATAGAGATATATAATAAAGGTGATGTTGCGGTTAGTATCGAAGGTTGGAAATTTTTGGTTGAAGGAGAGAGTGAACATGGAATAAATTTAGGTAGTACAACGGATTTTATGTTGGAACCCCAATCCTTTGTTATTATTGCTGAAAATTATGCTAACTTTCTGGTTGATTATCCCGAATTTACCGGTAAACTATTTGATAGTTCATGGGGTGGAATCAATGAAGATGGTTCAAAGAAAATCGGACTTAAAACACAAGATGGTGTTACGATCGAATTTTTTAATTATTCCAGTGCTCCAAATTTTTCATTGGAACGAAAAGATGTGAGTATCAATGCCATTGACCTTGATAATTGGAAAGAACATCCGGATGGAAATACAGTCGGGAAGAAAAATTTTTGGGCAGTGCAAAAAGATTCGGGAGATGGGGGAGAAGATCTGCCTGCGGAAAATAGTCCACCAACTGCGTTTATCGAATCTATAAACACAACGACCCTTGGGACAGCGATAGTATTTGATGGATCCGGTTCACGTGATCCAGATGAGGATGTGTTGATGTATACATGGAAAACAGACGAGGCGGTTATTGGAGATAGCGTACAAGTTACCTATATGTTTTCAACAACCGGTACTTTTTCTATTTTCCTTACTGTTGCAGATACTTCAGGCGCAAGCAGCACCGTATACAAAGAAATTACGATAGTTGAGGTGAGTGATGCTCTAAATTCTCTGACTGTGTCTTCTACTGATTCGAATTTGCGCATAGTCATCAATGAATTTGTCTCTGATCCGGTCGCGGGTGAAAAAGAGTGGATTGAACTGTATAATGCATCAACATCGTCGCTTGATTTGACCGGGTGGGAACTGTATGAAGGGGCAGGGAAGATTGCGACTTTGAATTCAGTTTTGGATAGTGCTTCGTTTGTGGTGGTGTCAGTATCCGGTACCAGTAAACTCAACAATGGTGGCGATGTGATTATATTAAAAAATACAAGAGGTGACGTAGTTGATTCTGTCGCATACGGATATTGGATAGACGAAACGCATACGGACGCATCACACAATGCTCCCGCAGCAAGCGATCCAAACTCAGTCGCGCGTATTGTCGATGGGCAAGACACAGGTAATGATAAAAATGATTTTGCAATTACGACGCAGCTTACACCAAGTGAAACAAATGTCATTGTTGCACCGGCGGCTGATAAGCCCCCAAGTTCCAGCGGTGGCGGGTCGACACCATCGACTCTTCCTCCCGCGCAAAAGAGTTATGAATCGGGGAGTGTGGTTGTCAATGAACTTGTGAGCGATCCGAGTGATGAATTGGAAGAATTTATTGAGTTATATAACAAGACCACTCAACTGATTGATCTTACAAATTGGTATGTGGAAGATGGAAGTGAAACTAAAACAATGCTCGAGGGAAGTATTTCTTCGAAGGAATTTTTTGTACTCGAAAAACCAAAAGGAAGTCTGAATAACAGCGGGGACATTGTCATCCTGTTTGACCCGAGTGGAAAAGAAATGGATCGAGTTACCTATGGCCTGTGGGATGATGGAAACGTGAGTGACAATGCGCCAGCTGCGAAAGATCCCTTGAGTCTTATTCGAAAAGTAGATGGACAAGATGCTAATAATGATTATTATGATTTTGTATTGACAAGTACCCTTACCAAAGGAAAAGCAAATATTATTTCAGGTGTGACAAAAGACGGAGAAATTATTGAGCAGATTGTAGGTGTTTCAACGGTTCAAATTTCTGAGGTGTATCCAAATCCGCCCGGATCTGATACCGAAGACGAATTTATTGAACTAAAAAATGTTGGAAAAGAAACTATTAATCTTACAGGCTGGAAGTTGGGGGATTCGTCTGCAAAACGATATACAATTGCGCAAGGTTCTGTTTCTCCCGGATCGTATATTGTGTTTAAGCGTTCAATGACCGGCATCGCACTCAATAATACCGGAGGTGATGAAGTGAAATTGTATGCACCAAGCGGCGCATTGATTGACTCAGTACACTATCCCGGCAGTGCATCGGAAGATCTAAGTTATGTCCGTCGTGAAGATGGATCGTGGGTGTGGACGACGCAGATAACATCCGGAAAACAAAATATTGTTGAAGGAAAAAGTGTGGCGCCGATTATTACTATTGAAACTGAAACCGAAGTCGCAGTAAATGAGTGGGTTACATTCGACGCATCAGACTCAACAGACCCGGATGGAGCTGCATTAACATTTAGTTGGGATTTTGGAGATGGGGCTGCGGAAGATGGCAGTTTAGTACAGCATAAGTTTAGTGTGGAAGGAGTGTATAGTGTCGTGTTAAAGGTTTCAAATGGCAGTAAAGAATCCAAAAAAAGCGTTTCGCTAACCGTAAAACTTGCGAGTGATTTTGTCGGAGGCTATGCCGGCGTAAGTGATGTAACTCGAATTTTGATTTCAGAAATTTTACCCAATCCTGAAGGATCGGACACGACTGAATTTATTGAGCTCTTTAATCCAAGTGATGCAGATATTGATGTGTCTTTTATTAAACTCGATGATGAAGAAGGCGGATCTCGCGCCTACACAATTCCTGAGGGCACCTTGATTTTGGCCGGAGAGTATAAAGTATTTGGTCGGCAAGACAGCAAACTTGCGTTAAATAATACGAGCGATTCGGTTCGCGTATTGTATCCGGATGGAACGGTAATCAGTGAAGTTCGATTTGACGATGTGGTCGAAGGGGCGAGTTATGTCCGTAATGATGAGGGGATCTGGGTTTGGACTACAGAAACAACGCCGGGCAGCGCCAATAGTATTATTGAAGTTGCACACGTGAAAGGAACTAAGATCAGTAAGAAAAGCACCTATGTTGCGCCTCGTATAGAAACTAATCTATTTAAACTTAGAAGCGAAGATATTGGAGATCAGGTAAAAGTAACCGGGATTGTTGCGGTCGAGCCAGGAGTTTTGGGTACGCAGTATTTCTATCTCATTGATGAACGGAAAAATGCAAGTTCAAGCGAATATGCGGGTGTGCAAGTGTATATGTATAAAAAAGATTTTCCAAAATTGGAAGTCGGAGACAGGGTCGAAGTAAGCGGAGAATTGGCAGAATCAGGTTCAGAGGCACGAATTAAAACAAGTGAGAAAAAAGACATTGTCAAAATTGATCATCCGGGGGAATTATTGCCATATGTTGTTGACATTGCAGATATTGGCGAAGCTTTTGAGGGTCACTTGATTTTGGTGAACGGAGAAATTACCGAGCTTAAAGGTTCATATATGTATGTGGATGATGGAAGTGAGGAAATAAAAGTGTATTTCAAAAGCGGCGCAGGAATTCAAAAGAATTTACTTCAAGAAGGAAACATTCTCACCGTTGCGGGATTGGTGCATCAGACCAAAACCGAATTTCAACTTTTGCCACGTTCACCACATGATATTACCAAGACCGGTGTGTCGGAAGATTTTGTTTTCAAAGTGGAAAATCAAGAAAGTAATGCGTCGCAAGACATGGCAGAAAAATATTTGACTGCGACAGCAGGGGGGCTCACTGCAATTTTTGTGGGCTTGCTTGGAAAATCGCATGGGGCGAGATTGATTGCATTTATTTCTAGTTTACTCGATAGAATTAGAAGAAAAAAATAGAGACTTTTGTGTAAAAATTTGCTATACTATTCGTACATACAAATTACAAATTGTATAAATATACAAATAAAAGGAAGTTTTTATATTTGTATATTATTTGTATGTACGTTTTGTTTGTATATTTATACAATTTGTAATTTGTATGTATATATGGTTGACAACATATTTTTTCAAATTTCAATATTGCTTGGCATTACGGTCTCAATCGCATTTATTATGCGACTTTTGCGCCAACCCTTACTCATTGCATATTTAGTGGCAGGAATTGTGGCGGGTCCTATGTTTCTTAATATGCTTGAGAGCGGCGGACAAGCTTTTGATGCCTTTGCGGAGTTTGGCGTGGTGCTTCTGTTGTTTGTCGTGGGCTTGAGTCTGCATATCGAGCACATCAGAAAGATTGGACGAGTAGCGCTTATTGCAGGTATTGCGCAAGTTATTTTTACTGCTTCAATTGGTTCGATACTCTTGAGGTTTTTACAGTTTGAATGGAAAGCTGCAATTTTTATTGCGATTGCACTTACGTTTTCGAGTACCATTATTATTGTTAAGTTGCTGTCTGACAAAAAAGATGCGGAGACGGTATATGGCCGTTATGTGATGGGGCTTATGATCGTGCAAGATATTATCGCGATAGTAGTCATGATGGTGGTAACGAGTTTGGGGTCCGGGGGATCGCTTATGGTATCATTTGGGAGTTTGATTGCAAAATTATTTATTTTGGTTGGGTTTGTGATAGTGATGGCGCGTTTTATTGTTCCTATTTTTTTGGGTTCGGTAGCTCGTTCGGGCGAGTTTTTGTTCATTTTCACGATTGCATGGTGTTTTGGTATTGCTAGTTTGCTCTACTGGCTCGGATTTTCACTTGAGATAGGAGCGATTGTTGCAGGCATTACCCTGGGTTCTTCTGCATTTCAATCGGAAATTATCAGCCGCATCAAACCGCTTCGAGATTTTTTTATCGTAATTTTTTTTATCATCTTGGGAACTGAAATATCTCTCACGCATGTGTCAGAAATTTTTGGTATTGGTATGATTTTATCTGTGTTTATTTTGTTTGGCAATTCATTTATCTTGTATCGTATTTTTCGCTTGCTTAAATTTACCAGACGCAATAGTTTTCTTGCGGGTGTGACTGCCGCACAAGTCAGTGAATTTGGATTTGTACTTTTGGTAGTTGCGCAAAAAATGGGGTATATATATGGGCTCGAGCTTGAGATATTTACTATTGTCGCGCTTACCACTATTGTTATTTCGTCGTACGTCATTACGTATAATGAACAAATATATCGAGCACTTGTGCCTGTTTTTGACATGTGTGGGAAAGATACATATAATCAGAAAGAAGATCACCAAGAGAAATATCACGCGTGGGTATTTGGGTATCATCGAATTGGATGGAAGGTGTGCGAGGCGCTGAGAAAAAAAAATATTTCTTTTGCAGTAGTTGATTACAATCCAGAAACAATTATGAAACTCAAACATAGAGGTATACCTGCGTACTTTGGAGATGCTGCGGATGTGGAATTTTTGGATAGCTTGCCATTGTCTGGCGCGCAGATGATTATTTCAACTATTCCTGAATTTGATGATCAAAAGACTTTGTTTCAAAATATTCGAAGGCATAATAAAAAAGCGATTATTATTGGAAATTTATTTCATAATACGTACTTGGATGATTTGTATGAAGCTGGTGCAAATTATATTATGATGCCGCATTTGCTTGGCGGGCAGTGGGTTTCTGAAGTAATTACAGATAAGACATGGAGTTTTAAAACATTTGAATTACTCCGAAAGGAACAACGGGAAGAGATGAAGTTGCGCTTTAGTTCGGGTGTACATACATTGTAGTTTTGCATTGTTGTGGAAGGATTATCTCTAAACTATTGACTTTTTGTAACACCATTGATATACTTTTCACGCTAACAATAAATAATGCAGGGGCCAGTAGCTCACTTGGTAGAGCACCTCGTTTGCACCGAGGGGGTAGGGGGTTCGAATCCTCTCTGGTCCACTAGACTCCGCTTCGCTACGCCTAGCAGGACAATCTCTTATATGGGATTGTATCTTGATAGGCAATTTTTGTATAAATAAGTTTGAGAACTTTTTTTGAATCAAAAAAAAGCCTGCTCGGCGAAGCGAAGCGGAGACGAGCCGAGGTAGCTCAGTGGTAGAGCAGTGGACTGAAAATCCTCGTGTCGGTAGTTCAATTCTCCCCCTCGGCACTAGTCCTTCGCTAAAGCTACGGACTATTACAAATATTGCTAAGGCATGTAGCTTGCGCTACGTAGCCTTGGCGGAGTAGCGGAGTGTAGCTCAGTTGGCTAGAGCATGGCTAGAGCATCTGGTTTGGGACCAGAGGGTCGAAGGTTCAAGTCCTTTCACTCCGACTATGTACCATGTGTATTTTCTCAAAAGTTCGAGAAATTCTAAAATATATTGTGGTTTCTCTGACAAAGACCCTAAAGAAAGATTATTAGAACATAATCAAGGGTCAAATAAATGGACCAGGCAAAATGGTCCATTTTTGCTTGTATATTATGAATCATATCATTGTGAAACAGATGCTCGAAGTAGAGAATTATTTTATAAAAGTGGATTTGGGAGAAAAATAAGGGATGCAATATTAAGCTCAGTTTCAGCCAGAGGCTGACCAGCCTGTGGCTGGGGCTAGAGCATCTGGTTTGGGACCAGAGGGTCGAAGGTTCAAGTCCTTTCACTCCGACTATGTACCATGTGTATTTTCT
>JACPGR010000037.1 GCA_016182415.1 Candidatus Magasanikiibacteriota bacterium | reverse complement strand
TATGATGAACCCCAAAGTATGGGAGGCATCCGGGCATGTCGCAAATTTCAATGACGCCATGATTGACTGTAAACAATGCAAAGCTCGACATCGTGCGGATCATTTGATTGAAGATAAATTTCCAGACATGCATGTGGATGGCAAAAGTCCGACAGAGCTTACAGAGATAATCGCACAAAAAGAAATTGCCTGTCCGAAGTGCGGTACGAAAGGACAGTTCACCGATGCGCGCGCATTCAATATGTTGTTTCAGACCTCGATTGGAAATGTAGCGGATTCTTCAAGCATCGTATATTTGCGGGGAGAAATCGCACAAGCTATGTTTGTCAATTTCAAAAATGTACTCAATACCACTCGCAAGCGTTTGCCTTTTGGTATTGCCTCGATTGGAAAGGTATTTCGAAATGAAATCACTCCAGGTAATTTTACGTTTCGTACACTTGAATTTGATTTGATGGAGTTTGAATATTTTATTCGTGAAGAAGAGTGGGAGAAAACTTTTGACTATTGGCTAAGTGAACAACAAAGCTGGCTTAAGGAAATTGGATTTGATATGTCACACACACGAGTGAGACAGCATACTGCGGATGAATTATCACATTATTCAAAAAAGACGGTAGATGTGGAATATAATACACCGATTGGGTGGAAGGAAATGTTTGGACTTGCGTATCGTACAGATTTTGATCTCAAAAATCATACGACGCACTCAGGTGAAAAACTTGAATATACAGATCCAGTGACCAACGAAAAATTTGTACCCCATGTGATAGAGCCGACTTTTGGTTTGACGCGTCTGATGCTTATGGTGATGCTCGAAGCATATACCGAAGAAACTGCGCCAACTGGAGAAGGTGGGGAAGATACTAGAATTGTGATGAAATTGCATCCTCGTCTTGCGCCATACAAAGTTGCAGTCTTGCCCTTATCAAAAAAAGAAGAACTTTCAAAACCAGCCTTAGAAATAGTGGAATTATTGTCAAAATCATTGTTGATTTTGATAGTTTGGAAGATAAGAAGGTGACGGTGAGAGATAGAGATACAATGGTGCAGGAACGTATCGATATCGCATTTTTAGAAGAGTATTTTGGAATGAAATTGAAATAAAAAAATGGGATACGAAATACGAACTTTACGAAATTACGAACACAACAATCGCTTTCGTAATTTTGTACCTTTCGTATTTCGTATCCAGTAATTTTCTTAAGCTATTAAATTGCACTAAGAACATTTCCTTATGTTTGAACACTACAAACTAAAAAACAACGCACAAGTAATCCTCGTCCCAATTGATGGAGTAAAATCCGCCACAGTTTTGGTAATGTATCCGGTCGGCTCTCGATATGAGACAAACAAAATGGCAGGCGTCTCGCATTATGTTGAACACTTGATGTTTAAAGGCACACAGAAACGTCCAACAACACTTAAATTAACTCGAGAAATTGATCGACTCGGAGCGCATTACAATGCATTTACGGGAAAAGAATATACCGGCTACTATATCACCACTGATGCAAAATTTTCAGACATTTCTTTTGATATTTTGTCTGACATGCTCTACAATTCAAAATTTGATGCAAAAGAAATGGAGCGTGAAAAAGGTCCTATTGTTGAGGAAATCAGAATGTACAAAGACAATCCGATGATGAATATTGATAATGTATTTGAGGATCTCATGTATGCAGGTTGTCCACTTGGTCGCGATATTGCAGGTAGTGAAAAACATGTACTTGGCTACCAGCGACCCGATGTGCTCAAGTATCGAGAGACCTATTATCAACCACAAAATATGATTGTCATCGTGGCAGGCGGAATCAGCGACGAGACCAAAAAACAAGTTGAACATTATTTTGGTTCAGGAAAAAATAATAAAAAACCATCACAAAAGTATTTGCCTGCATGTTTTGGATCTGCAAAAAAAGAAGATCGTTTATTTGTACATAAAAAAGAAACAGACCAATCTCAGCTCATGTTGGGTTTTCCGGGATTCAAATACGGAGAAAAACAAAATATTGCAGAAGGTGTGATGAATACGATTTTGGGTGGTTCAATGAGCTCTCGATTATTTATCCAAATTCGTGAGCGACGTGGTCTTGCCTACATGGTGCGCAGTGGATCGGATAATTATCGAGATGCCGGACATGTCTATATTCGTGCCGGACTTGAGGCAAAAAATATCAATAAAGCCATCGCGCTTATCAAACGTGAGATAGAAAAAATGGTTTCAAAAGGCGTCACCAAAAAAGAGCTTGAAGATGCAAAAACGCATATTCGAGGTTCATTGACACTCTCTCTTGAGGACTCAAGTACTCAAGCAAACTGGTACGCGACACAAGCCTTGTTTTATGATACGATACATACTCCAGAGGAGCGTCTTTTACAAATTGAAAAAGTAACCCAAGAAGATATAGTGAGCGTCGCAAAACAGGTGTTTGATTGGAATAAAGTAAGAGTTGCGATTATTGGAAATGTAAACAAAAAAGATGTGAAGTTTTAATTCAATTATGCTAATCAACTAATAATACTAATGTTACTGAACTTTGGCAAATTTTTATGATTTAGCTTAATTTACATGATTTTTAACTCACTAAAATTGAAAAATAAAAATATGATTTCGCTTATTTTAGCTAAATTATACTTTTCATGCTAAAAATTTGCCAAAGTTCAGTAATGTTACTAATTACTACAAATGTGCTTCGAAGAAAATTAGTAGTCATTAGTAGCATTAGTATACATTCGTATAATTAGAATAATATTTTTATGAAATATATATTTGGAAATTGGAAAATGTATCTTGGGTATAGCGAATCTGTAGATCTTGCAAAGGATTTGGCTCTACAAAATTTTGATACCCAAAAAGTTAGTTTGGCTGTGTTTCCTGCTGCTATTGCATCAAAAACAGTTGCAGATGAATTACAGAATTCAAATTTTGCAGTTGGCGCGCAAGATGTCATGTGGCTTCCTTCAGGAGCATACACGGGTGCAGTTTCCGCACAAATGTTTAAAGATATTGGGTGTAGATATGCACTCGTCGGGCATTCAGAACGACGTCATATTTTTGAAGAACATAGTGACACGGTTCGAAAAAAGCTGGAGGCTTCACGTGAAGCTGGGTTGATCCCGGTACTTTGTGTTGGAGAAACTAAAGAAGATACGGAACAGGACAAACGCCAATATCGTCTCAAAAAACAGCTCATGAGTGCGTTTGAGGGGCTTCGTCTTAATAGTGGAAGCATGTTGATTGCCTATGAGCCTGTTTGGGCGATTGGAACAGGAGATGCGTGTTTGCCACAAGATGCGGAAGATATAATTGGATGGATTAAGCAAGAAATTGTCCACTATTCACTCGGTAATGTGCCCGTACTGTATGGGGGTAGCGTAACGGCACAAAATGTGTTATCCTATACGTCTATCTCAGATATTGATGGGGTGCTTGTTGGAGGAGTCTCGACTAAAAAAGACGAATTTACGTCTCTTATTAGGTCAGTCAATAATCTATATGTTTAGTATCTTACCATTCATTCTTATTGCCGGATCATTTGGAGTGATTGTGTATATTATTGTTAAAAAATATCCGCAATTATTGTTGCTCGATGTGGGAACTTTGCCCGAAGTTCAGGAATCAAAGAAGAAGGACGAGATTATTCGAAAAAAAGCCGAAATTCAAACTGAAAAATCATATAAGAAATTTGGTGCAATGCTTGAACCTTTCATACATGTGTTGAAAGTTATACAGCTCAAGTTTAGAATTTTAGTTGGAAATATATATCGAAAATCATTACATGAACATACGAGTATTGCAAAACAGGTGACACACATTGAGAAAATTCAAAAAATTGAAGAATCGAGTCACCTTGTTGTGCAGGCGCATCAAGATGCCGAACAAGAAGATTTTGTAACTGCTGAAAAAAAATATTTAGCGGCCATTAAGCAAAATCCAAAAAATAAGGATGCATATAAAGGTTTGGCACAGGTATATTTTGAACAAGAACAGACAGACGAAGCGAAAGAAATCTATAAATTTATTTTACAGCTCGATGATCAAGATGAAGAAGTATATCTTAAACTCGGTGAAATAGCAGAGGAGCAGGGAAAATTAGAAGAGGCAGTTGAATATTATCAGCAAGTTGTTTTGATCAATCCAAATAATCCACAACGCTTTGTCTTACTTTTTGATCTGCTCTTTGAATTAACACAATATGAGACAGCGCTTGAGGCAATAGAACAGGCTCTGGAACTCGAACCGCAAAATCCAAAATATCTTGACAAATTCATAGAAACGAGTATATTACTGCGGCGTAAAGATTTGGCTGAGATAGGCTATCGCGATTTACGCATGATAAATCCAGACAATCAGAAACTTGTTTCATTTGAAGAGCGCATAGACGACATTTGACATGTTGACAATTAACAATTGACTTCTAAAACACAAAATTCAAGATCATTACAGGCAGTCGTCAATTGTCAAAAGTTAATAGTCAATAGTTATGATACGCCACCTTAGCTCAGTTGGTAGAGCAACGCTTTTGTAAAGCGAAGGTCGTCGGTTCGAATCCGACAGGTGGCTCAGATGCGACAATTGACATTTGACATATCGACAAGTAACATTTGATTTTTAAAACACAAAATTCATAATCATCGCAAATATTCGTCAATTGTCAAAAGTTAATAGTCAGTAGTTTATTATGAAGACTTTTCGATTTTTGGATTTTCCAGTATATCAACAAACAAAGGTTTTTTATAAGGGTGTTCGTATTATCGTAAAAAAGTTATCCCATTATGATGCATTGCGAGATCAGCTTTTGCGAGCTGCTTTATCAGTAATTTTAAACATGGCTGAAGGGTCTGCTAAAAAATCCGACAAGGAGTTTGCGCGTTATTTGGAAATTTCTATTGCGTCTATGAATGAGGTTGTTGCATGTATTGACGTTATGTATGATAATGGGTTATTATCAGTTGAGGTTAAAGATGCTTTTTTTATTGAGGCTGAATCCATTGTCAAACAACTTGGTGGATTCAAGAAAAAACTGTATAAAGATAAAAATGATAGTCAGTAATAATAAATGTAAAAGTAAATTGTCAATTGTCAGTAGTTAATTGTTAACAAAGGGGTCGGTTCCGGAGCGGTCAAACGGGGCAGACTGTAAATCTGTTGGTTCACGCCTTCGAAGGTTCGAATCCTTCCCGGCCCACACAACTCGCTTAGTTAGCGAGTTTTTTGTTTTGCAAATTTGTGATACAATTGTACTAATAAAATTTCAAATGCATCAGAATTATTAAATTCAAAAATTATGAAAATACGCACAACAGGAATTCTAATTGAAAGGGATAAGATTCTTCTTTTAGATCAAAATGTTAACAAAGAGAGAACTTGGTCATTACCGGGTGGCACCCTTGAGAATGGGGAAACTTTGGAGGAGTGTATGATTAGGGAAATGAAAGAGGAAACAGGCTTAGATGTTTCAGTTGGAAAGTTATTATATATCTGTGATTTGATTGTAGATCAAACCCATGTGGTTCATATAAGCTTTTTGGTCAAGAAAATAGGAGGCACTCTTGGCAATATATCTGAAAATTTAGATACGCAAAAAATTAGAAAGGTCGATATGGTGCCAATTAGTAAATTGGAAGCTTTTGGTTTTAGTAAAAAATTCAAAAAATTAGTTGAGAATAGATTTCCTAAAAGTGGCACTTATATGGGTTCTAAATCAAATATTGGATTATAAAAATATGAATCCAAACCACATCACATACTCCGACAAATTCCAAAAAAACTATCGCTACAAGCTGACCGAACCAGTTGGGAAGAATTTCCATATAGATTTCAAGCCACAATTGACTCCAAAAGAAATGCTCAAACTCGGTGTTTTTGGTGGAGCATATTTTATAGGTGTAAAAGGATTGATTCCAAAAGATTTACCAAAATCATGGTTTTTAGGTGTCGAATTACCACAAGATGAACAAAAACATGCAGAATATAATTTTTTTGGAATTTCTGCAAGTCAGAGTTTGAAAATTTGGCAAGAGAAAGGCTGGATTCATGCAGATGATCCACACGGATGGTTTCAGTGGTATTGTAGATATTATCTCGGCAGACGTCATGCGGATGATGCGCGTCAAATCAAACGATGGAAAGCTTTTCGAAGGCACGTATCGGCGGTATGGAATAATTGTGAGAGGGGGGATTTGACCTGCAGAAGGAAACAGCGCCAAGCATTACTGCATTGGGCATATGATGGCAGAATATAACTTGTATTGATCACACTGATTTAAAAAAGATTACACTTAATTTTCAGTGTAATCTTTTTTTTCAGTAAAATCAGTGTGAGAGTTGTGCAATATCTGCAAGCACTTCATCCACATGTTTTGCAGGATTCACTTTTTCATAGTGCTTGATAATTTTGCCGTTCCTTCCAATGAGAAATGAATCTCGCTGAATTCCCATATATTTTTTTCCATACAAAGATTTTTCTACCCATACCCCATATTTTTCAATCACTTCTTTTTTTTCATCAGACAAAAGTGGAAAGTTAAGTTCCTGTTTGGTTTCAAACTTTTTGTGCTTTTCTACAGAATCTGCACTTACTCCTAGCACCTGAACATTGTATTTTTTGAATTCATTATTTCTATCTCGAAAACACTGTGCCTCGACTGTACAGCCTGGGGTCATGTCTTTTGGATAAAAATAGAGAAGTACTATTTGTCCGGTATAATCGGACAATTTGTGCGTTTTTCCATCCTGATCTTTGAGTGAAAAATTTGGGGCTTTTTTATTGGTGAGATTGGGCATATTATGTTGGGTTACGCATTAGTATAAATAAGTATACCGGATTTGTATAAATTTATCCATGTGTGAATAAATAGTACCCTACTTATGTTGACAATGAAGGCATTTTTTTATATACTAGTTTCGCTTTATGCACGCTTAAGCTCAGTTTCCCGATTGAATCAGGATCAGCCTGTGGCTGAGGTTAGAGTATCTCGTTTACAAAAGTTACTTTAAATACGCACGCCTAGCTCAGTTGGTTAGAGCATCTCGTTTACACC
>JACPGR010000002.1:6101-7469 GCA_016182415.1 Candidatus Magasanikiibacteriota bacterium | reverse complement strand
AAGAAAAATTTTATGCATTTATCGAGCCGACGATTGATGGCGGGCTTATCAAAGGTACAAAAATGGAGAAATTAATAGACACATGGCTACTCGGTAAAAATTTTGAAGATACAAAGATTCCCTTTTGTGCAGTTGCAACAGATTTAATTTCTGGAAATAGTATCGTACTTAATACAGACAAACTCGCACCTGCCTTACGTGCAAGTATGTCTATCCCGACACTGTTTGCACCATTTGCATACAAAAACTATCTACTTGTCGACGGCGGTATTAGCCAGCCGGTACCAGACGAAGTGGTAAAACAGATGGGAGCAGATATTGTCATTTCTGTAAATCTGGATAACTATATCAAAAACGATAACTTCGCAGTGGAAAAACAAAATTCTTTACGCTATGTCGCGACACGCAGTATCAATGTTATTCGCTATCATCTCTCAAAATATTCCACTACTCATTCCGATATTATCATTGAACCCTATACACCAACAGTCGGAGCCAGTAGTTTTCGAGATTATTTTGCACAAAAAATTGCAGGGACAAAACTTGTTGAAAATGGAGAGATTGAGACGGAAAAAGTGATTGAGAAGATTAAAGAGTTGATGAGTGATTGAAGAATAAAGAATAAGGAATAAGGATTATACGCTGACTTTGTCGAAGGAAGATCCAAGATTATATAAAAAAACCACAGGCTAATTACCGACGGTTTGTCCTTGCCTGACCGGCAAGCTATCTTTCTACTCTTCATTTTCTTTAGGCACTGTAATAAAATAAATTGTACAGTTCGTAATCAGATTTATGCCAGATTTGCTTAAAAAATTATGAAGAGTATCGAGATACTTTGAAGGATTTTTTAAGGAAATATGGCGTGAAGATGAGTGCGAAATGTGTAAGTTATTTTATTACAGTGCCTTAGCATGCAATTGTGGTGATGGCTTTTATTTTTTTCAATTGTGCATCTCTTGTGACACAAGGAATGCCAAAAGAAAATGCGGTTGCGACGATAATTGCATCGGGCGTCTTTAGCCTAAATTCTCTTCTAAAACGAGCTGCCTCACGCGCAATGATGGAATCAACCGGCACCACGATAAAATCACGCATCCATTGTGAAATATTTAAGATGGTTTCTGCCTGTAATTCCGGATGACTAAATACTTCCACTTCAGTAATCGTAGATAACACAAATGACTCATTTTTCTTGTGCAATGCGTCAATACACGCGACAGCTTGTCGCTCGTTTTGCAAATAGTAAATAATTGCATTGGTGTCCAAAAGTACCATATCTATTTCCATTCTTTACGTGCCTGTTTTTGATACGCCATACCGGTGGGATTTTTTGATAATATCCCCCGTACTTTTTGCCACAAATCT
>JACPGR010000002.1:0-5991 GCA_016182415.1 Candidatus Magasanikiibacteriota bacterium | reverse complement strand
TCTTTCCGTGATTTTTTAAGTGCTATTGTTTGTTGTTTTTGTAGTTGTATATAATTCATAATTGAAAGATAATAACAGCATATTAGTTATTTAGGTATGATCGTATCATATCAAAAAAGTTGCATTTCTGCAACAGGTAGTCTTAATAACAACAAATTTCTCCAATTTCTATCTCAAACACATCTCTATATATCTCGCTAATCTCCCAATCCTAACTCCACAATCTAAAAATCTTAAGTCACTGTAAATCTGTGACATCACACACTACCCAACTCTCCGGCACTTCACACGGAGTCGGAAACGCAATACAACTCGCATCTGCAGACTGACGCGCATATGTAATCATCTGCACACACAGACGCTTTTCACGCACATCCCAATGAGTTGGCGAGCCAGTGATACCGGAACTTGCGTTAAAACTAAGCGTTTGTATAATCTCATCAAAATTTGATGCAGTTCCATTTATCTCAAATACATATTCCTCCATCGGAATCTCAATGACATAGATATTATATGGAGAAAGACCTACCCACTGTCGCGAGATATTATATTTGAATGCGTTTTTGCCTGCAACTACGGCAACCTCTTTTGTGTCACTTGCAACAGGATGATTGACGAGTTGACCAAACAAACTAACATATTCATTCGTATTAGGTTTTTTGAGAATTACTCCACCACCCCACTGCTCGACTTCCCATCCGCTCGGATATGAAATACTAAAATTTTCAAAGGTATCCACGGTCAACTTCTCAGTCGGTTTGTCTTTTTGGGCACTCAACTGAGACTCAAGTTTATCCTCTACATATTGGCGAATCTGTGCGGGGCTTAATTCATCCATGGAAGCATTCTGTAAGCTCGAAATTTGCTCTGTAAGACCACAACCGGAGCCAAGTAGCATCAATGTGGCCGACACAAAAGCAAGACCGGAAACAAGCGCCAAATAGGCTTTATGGGTTTTATTGCCTTTTTTTCCCAAAGTCTTTTCTACATAGGCAATTCGTTGCTTAGTCGCAACGACTGTATCCGGATTAAGCGAAATGCTATCTACACCTTCTCGTACCAAAAACTCTGCAAATTCCGGGTAATCACTTGGTGCTTGTCCGCAAATACCAACTTTTTTCTTATATTTATGTGCTGTCTTAATCACATCTCGAATCAAATTCATGACTGCAGTATTTCGTTCATTATATACATGACTGACGAGACTTGAATCTCTGTCAACACCCAAAGTCAGTTGAGTCAAATCATTACTTCCAATGCTAAAACCATCAAAAATCTGTGCAAAATCTTCGGCCAAAATAACATTGGATGGGATTTCACACATGACATAGACTTGTAAACCATTTTCACCTTGTTTGAGTCCAAACTCTGCCATAGTCTCGATGACTTTTTTCCCTTCTTCAGGCGTACGACAAAATGGTACCATCGTAATCACGTTGGTAAGACCCCATTCATTTCGCACTTTTTTGATGGCGTCGCACTCGAGCTTGAAGGCAGGTTTGTATTCTTGTGAATAATATCGACTTGCTCCGCGCCAGCCAAGCATGGGATTTTCTTCTTTTGGTTCAAATTCTTTTCCACCAATAAGGGTCGCATATTCATTTGACTTGAAATCTGACAAACGAATCACCACATCATGGGGATAAAATGCGGTTGCAATTCGTGCAATTCCTTCTGCCAAACGATCAACACAATACTCGCTTTTGATCGTATAACCTCGAGTTAATTCTGCGATTTTCTTTTTTGCTTTTTTGTCTTTCAAATCTTTGTAATGTAATAATGCAAGTGGATGAATACGAATAAAATTGGAGAAAATAAATTCTTCACGTGCGAGACCCACCCCATTGTGCGGCAAAAATGACAAGCCAAAGGCATTGTCCGGATCCCCCACATTCATCATGATTTTGGTCTTGGTTTCAACACTCGTGTCGATCTCGGTTTTCTTCACTTCAAATGGCAAAATACCGGAATAAATCATACCATTATCCCCATCCGCACAACTTACCGTCACACTTTGACCATTCTTCAAAATTTTTCTAGCTTGTTTTGCTCCCACGATACAGGGGACTCCAATTTCACGAGAAACAATCGCAGCGTGAGATGTCTTGCCACCTTGCTCGGTAATAATGGCCGACGCAATACGCATAATCGGCTCCCAATCCGGATCAGTAATACGAGTAACCAAGACTTCTCCTTTTTTGAAATATTTCATTTCTGTTGGATCGTCGATAACACGGACTTTTCCCACTCCGATTTTTTGACCTACAGAAATACCGGTGAGTAACACCTTACTTTTCTTTTTGAGTTCGTATGTCTCAATCACACTCGCGTCATTTCGAGACTTCACGGTCTCAGGGCGTGCTTGTACAATATATAATTTCCCGGTGTTTCCATCTTTCGCCCATTCAATATCTTGCGGTCGTTTATAATACTCTTCGATTTGCAGACCCCATTTTGCAAGTTGCAACACCTCATCCTCCGAAATTGCAAATTTGTCTTGATCAGATTTTTTTACTTTTGTTTGTTTGGTTCCACCTGTTTTTCCATATATAAGTTTCACTTCTTTCGAACCACGTATCTTACTAATAATTGCTTTTTTGTCTTGTTTTAAGCCTTCTTTAAAAATATAAAATTGATCCGGAGTTACTCTGCCTTTTACGACATATTCACCAAGTCCATAGGACGCGTCAACGAGTACGACACCCGGAAAACCAGACTCAGTATCAAGGGTAAACATAACGCCCGCGGAACCAAGATCACTTCGAACCATAGTCTGAACTGTAACAGAAAGCGCCACGCTCAAATGATCAAAACCTTGATTTTCACGATAGGAAATTGCACGATTGGTAAACAAAGATGCAATACATTTTTTTACTGCATCTTCGAGAGCTTTGACACCTACTATATTCAAATATGTTTCTTGTTGTCCGGCAAAACTCGCATCCGGCAAATCTTCAGCAGTGGCTGACGAACGAACCGCAACAGAAAGATTTTTTGTTTTTTCTAATTTTGATAATTCAGCATATGCAACTGCAATTTCTTTTTTAAGCGTCGCAGGCAAGTCTGCTTTTAGAATCATTTTGCGAACACGATCACCCACTTTTGCGAGTTGTTGTACATTGTTTACATCAAGATCTTTGAGCTCTTTTTTTATCTGTGCTTTCAAACCTGCACTTTCCATAAAATCCCAATAAGCTTGCGCAGTAACCGCAAAACCATTTGGTACACTAATACCTTTTGAGGTCAAATTGGAATACATTTCACCCAGACTTGCATTCTTACCACCCACAAGCGGGATATCAGTGATACCAATTTCGGAGAACCACAAAATATGCGCGGTGGTTCGAGAGTCTATTTGTTGTGGGGATTTTTTCTTTTTGAACATACATTACATAAAATAAAGATTTGCTTAGTATAGCACATTTTGGGATATAAGGAAAATTTGCTTGTGGGTATTATATAATGTCCCGTAGGGACAATATATGTTAGACAGGCAATTTCAGCCAGAGGACTGATCTGCCTTTGGCATGATATTGCCTGTAAAAATTATATATAATCAAAAGTCCCGTAGGGACGACATATGTATAAGATCCTAAAACAAATATTTTTCTTCAAAAGTGATACCATGCTTTTCAAGCAATTGTCGATATTCTGTTTTGAAATCAATGTTTTTGTGATGTTCTTCTTGATTTTCGATATAGTGTTTTACTATCTCGACTTGGGAAGAACTTACGCTAAATGCACCATACCCTTCTTGCCATGAAAATATTCTATGTGTAAAAAATTTATCATTGATCCATTTTGATGAATTTCCTTTGATTGATTGTACTGCCTCTGATACTGAGATGTTGGTAGGTAATAATAGAATTGCATGAACATGGTCGTCTATGCCATTTACTGAAACTATTGTAAAATTTTTTCCTTGTGCAATGCCACTCATATATGGGTATAATTCTGCTCGTATCTGTGGTGTAAGTAGTTTTCTTCGTTCTTTGGTGCTAAACACGATGTGTGTAAATAATTGGGTGTAGGTGTTTGGCATATACGTGTATGTCGTCCCTGACGGGACTTGCACTTTTATGTTCACTATTGCAGGCAATAAATTGCCTGCCTAACATATACTGTCCCTACGGGACAACAAATTATCAATATATACTAAATATTTCGTAACTACTCACCACCCTATATCTGGTGAACGCAACTCTATCCCCGCCTTTCTCTTAACCGAAGAGAAAGGAGACAGGTGAACGTGTGTTTCCCCTCTCTTCCGTAAGAGAGGGGCGAGGGGAGAGTTGCGTTCACGAGTAAAGCAGGGTGAGTAGTTACAATATTTCAATAGTCATTACCCCACCTCCCGCACCTCAAGCAAATTCACATGCCCCGCATGCCCGACTGGTTCACCTGCGACAACAATGATTCTATCTCCTTTTTTTACTTTCTTTTGTTTTTTGAGCTCAAGCACGGAGCGTTCGACAAGCTCTTCAATCGTCGTACACGGCACAAGCAAAAATGGATACACCCCCCAAGAAAGATTGAGCTGTCTTCGAACGCGATCCGTACTGGTTGCGACAACAATCTCAAACTCTGGTCGATAACGTGAAATAAGCCTCTCGAAAAAACAAATCATCATAGTGAGATTTTTCAGTTTGTCTGATGATTTTACTCATCATCGCAACAGTTTCAACCGGATATTCTCCGCTTGCAGTCTCGTTTGACAACATGACGGCGTCGGTGTGGTCGATGACTGCATTTGCCACATCAGAAACTTCAGCGCGAGTCGGACGAGGGTTATGTTGCATCGAATCAAGCATTTGGGTCGCGACGATTACCGGCTTTGCTTTTTCAAGGGCTTTATCCACCAGTTTTTTTTGTATAATTGGCACCTCTTCAGCAGGTATCTCAATACCCAAATCCCCGCGTGCGACCATAATTGCATCAACGACTTCCAAAATCTCATCAATTCGTTTCACCGCTTCTGCTTTTTCTATTTTGGCAATCACGCGAATCGGTTCTTGTTTTTTGATGCCCAGTTTTCGCGCTACTTTTTTGATATGATATTTGAGATCGAGTATGTCAGTCGGTGACATGACAAAAGATAAGGCAATCATATCAACTCCATTTTTAACTCCAAATTCAATATCTTGTTTATCTTTATCAGTCAAAACTTTTAATTTTGACAAATCCGATTGTGGAACATTTATTCCTTTATGTGATGTGAGAACACCCGAGACAGTGATGCGGACGGTAATTGTCTTTCCTTTTACACTACTGATCACCCCCTGGATCTTACCATCATCAAGTAACATCAACTCATCTTTTTTTAAAAACTTATGCAAATCTTTGTACCCAATTTGAATTGCTTTTTTATTTTTTTCATCCGTTGAAAAAAGAACCTCATGACCTTTGTTGAGTTCAATTCCTGTTTTTGGCACGATGCCAACTCGAATTTTTGGTCCCTGCAAATCTTGCAAAATTGCAATTGCTTCACCTGTATTTTTTTCTACTGCTCGAATATTTTTGATAAGCATTTTATGATTGGCATAGGTGCCATGAGAAAAATTGAGTCGTGCTACATTCATACCTGCTTCGACCATCTGAGTAAGTATTTCAACTGTCTCACATGAGGGACCAATTGTACAGACGATTTTGGTTTGTTTGTTCATAAATTCAACAAATATAAATCAGATATTAAACAGATATTAAACAGATATTAAACGGATATTAATCAGATATTAAACAGATATTAAACAGATATTGAACGAATATTGAACGAATATTAAACGGATATTAAACGAATATTGAACGAATATTAAACGGATATTGAACGAATATTGAACGAATATTAAACACTGAACTTTGGCAAATTTATAACTACTCAGGTACAGTATACATTGTATGGTATCAATTTTGCTCGCGTGAAACACCCCCCTGCCCCCCTCAAGGGGGGAATCCTGCTAAGCAAGATCGTCGTAATCCCCCCTTGAGGGGGGC
>JACPGR010000001.1 GCA_016182415.1 Candidatus Magasanikiibacteriota bacterium | reverse complement strand
GTTGAAGAAATGCTCAAGGTAGCTTATGTGCAAAAAAATGAATGCGTGATTGATTTGGGTTCCGGGGATGGACGTATTGTATGTGCTGCAGCGCCATTATGTCTCATGAGTGCCGGAGTTGAGATTAGTCCCGTGCTCTATCTGATAAGCAAATGGAAGGTCTGGAGAAAAGGATTAACAAATGTAGTACTTATGCGAGATAGTTTGTGGAATATAGATTTGTCTCGATATGATGTGGTATTCATTTACTTCATTCCGCACTGGATGAACAAACTTGAGAAAAAAATAAAAAAAGAAATGAAATCTGGCAGCCGAATAATTTCTCACGCGTTTGCATTCACAAACTGGCAGGAAGAAAAAAAATGTGGTACTATACGAGTGTACAAAGTCTAATACAACAAACTCCATAAGATATGTCTTCCCCAACCTCTCTCGGAGATGTGCTCCACAACAAACTGAGTCAGAATAATCCGCTCAAAAATCAGATTGAATCTGCCGAGCTTGTTCAAGTTGTAAAAAATGTGATGGTAGAACTTTTCGGCGAAGAACTGGCGAAAGAAGCAAATCCATTATTTTTGAAAAATCGTACGATTACTATCAGTTGTTCAAGCTCAGTTATAGCTCAAGAAATTAGGCTCAACCAAGCAGAGATAGTGCAAAGAATTAATAATTTGCTCGGCAAAAGCGACGTCGATCGGATTCGCTATCTTGCCTAAGTGTTGAGGTTGCGTAAGTTCATAAAAGATGTTAAACTAGAGTAGCTTTTTTTAGAGGCTATTTTTTGTTATGAACCTGCGTCAATATATCTTCACTATGCTCTTTGCCACCACATTGTGTTGGGTTGCATGGTTTTTTGTAATTGTCAATATAGATCCATTTGAGACAAACATGCTCGGCTTTTCGTTTTTCTATATAAGTCTATTTTTATCGTTGCTCGGCACGATTTCACTGATCATTTTTTTATGTTATCGATTATTTGCATCTCGAGATTTACCACTCTTTCGCTATGTACAAATAAGCTTTAGACAATCTTTATTTATTTCGAGTTTTGTTATTGTATGTTTATTTTTGCAAGGCAGTAACTATCTCAATATGTGGATTGCAATTGTGCTGGTGAGTATGTTTGTATTATGTATTTCTTTTAGCTTATCGGTCAAGCGGACACACACCTAACCATTTTTTTATGCGTCAATCTCAATTATTTACCAAAACAAGAAAAGAAGCTCCTCATGACGAAATTTCAAAAAATGCACGATTACTTATTCGCGCCGGGTTTGTACACAAAGAATTAGCTGGTGTATATGCATATTTACCCCTCGGACTTATGGTAATAGAAAAAATTAAACAAATTGTTCGTGAAGAAATGAATGTTGTGGGAGGACAAGAAATTGCTATGGCAGCTATCCAAAGAAAAGAATTATGGGAAATGACTGATAGATGGGATGATACAAATGTAGATGTTTGGTTTAAGTCAACACTCAAAAATGGAACAGAGATCGGTTTGGGATGGTCTCATGAAGAACCAATTACTGACATGATGAAAAACTTTGTGAGTAGTTATCGTGATCTTCCTATTTTCGTATATCAATTTCAAACAAAATTTCGAAATGAACTTCGTGCCAAAAGTGGTATCATGAGAGGACGAGAATTTTTAATGAAAGATATGTATTCATATACTATTGACGAAGCACAACATCAAAAATTTTATGATAGTACCATACAAGCCTATTTAAAAATTTTTAGACGAGTCGGACTTGGGGATGATACGTTTGTGACATTTGCATCCGGTGGCGCCTTTACCCAATTTAGTCATGAATTTCAAACGATTAGCGATGCAGGAGAAGATTCTATTTATATACATAAAGAAAAAAATATTGCCATAAATAAAGAAGTGATGTCTGATACTGTTCTTGCAGATTTGGGAGTCACCATAGATGAACTTGTAGAAGTAAAAACTGCAGAAGTCGGAAATATTTTCAATTTTGGAACAATAAAATCAACACAGTTAGATTTCAAGTATATAAATGAAGCAGGAGAAAAAATTCCTGTATTTTTGGGTTCTTATGGCATAGGTATTACTCGTTTGATGGGAGTAATTGTAGAGCGTTTTTCAGATGAAAAAGGAATCATGTGGCCAAAAAGTATTGCTCCTTTTCACGTTCATCTAGTTTCTCTTTGCAGTGATGTGACAGATATCAAAAAAGCAGATAACATATACCAAAAAATGTTAGACAAAGGCATTGAGGTTTTGTATGATGATCGAGCAGATCGCATTGAGGTTTTGTATGATGATCGAGCAGATCTTCGACCGGGAGAAAAGTTTGCAGACTCTGATCTTATTGGAATTCCAAAACGCATTATTGTAAGTCCAAAGACCTTGGCGCAGGATAGTGTGGAGGTGAAGATGAGAAATGGTAATAATATCGAAATGGTTACTTTGAAGAATATTAGTTACAAATAAATAAGTTCAAACGTATATAAATAAACAATAAGTATGGATATACCCTTTTGTACAAATTGTAGTGGATCACAAATTTTGCAACGCGTTGATGGTGTTTTTGCATTGACCAAGGTTGAAAAAAAAGAAGGGGGTGGAGTTAATTTTTTTCCAGCTTCAGGTTTACCAGTAGTTGCTTTTCTTTGTCCACAGTGTGGTGAAATTAAGCTTTTGCCTGCAAAATTGTTTAATGAAATATAAAGTTTATGGCTATTGATAAACAAACTTTAGATTTCATTGCTAAAAATCCTGAGGTTTCTGATGAAAAAACTCAGCGATTATTACTTGAGCTTGCTCAAGAACCAAGTAGACAGGCATTAATGAAATGGGTAATTTATTTAATTGGTGGTTTACATTTGGTATTTATATTAATAGGAGCTGTTTTGGTCTACAATGAAAAAATTCAATTTAGAGACATGTTAGATTTAATTTTGGTTCTTGGTTGGGTTGCTGGTTCATTAACAACAATTATAAATTTTTATTTCAAAAAATAATTCGTGCAAATTCGTGTTAAGATTCGTGATTATGTTTAACCCCTTCAAAAAATTCACTAAAGATATTGCAATTGACCTTGGAACTGCAAATACACTTGTCTATACTCTGGACAAGGGTATTATTATTGATGAGCCATCAGTAGTTGCAATCAATACTAAGACTGAACAAATTTTGGCAGTTGGGCAAGAGGCAAAACAAATGCTCGGAAAAACACCTCCGTATATTCAAGTTACACGTCCACTTACTAAAGGTGTTATCTCAGACTATGAAGTGGCAGAAAAAATGCTTAAATATTTTATTGATAAAGCTCGCGAACAGGATCGTTTTTCAGGATTTTTTAGACCTCGAGTTGTCATTGCAGTTCCACTTGATGTGACTGAAGTAGAAATAAAAGCAGTAGAAGATGCCACACTCGCGGCGGGAGCAAAGGAAGTGTGTATTATTCATGAACCTATGGCAGGCGCGATTGGTTCACGTCTTCCTATTCAAGAACCGGTTGGCAATATGATTGTAGATATTGGTGGCGGAAATACGGAAATTGCGGTAATTTCACTGAGTGGCGTCGTAACATGGAAATCCACTCCAGTCGCTGGAGATGAGATGAATAGAAATATTATTCAATATGCGCGGGAAGTATTTAATATATTTGTCGGAGAAATACAAGCGGAACAAATCAAAATAAAAGTTGGTTCTGCACTTGAGAAGGGAGAACAAATTGAATTTCCCATGAAAGGGCGAGATGTGGTCAGTGGTCTGCCTCGTGAAATTATGATTACTGATGGGCATATTCGAGAAGCGCTTGAAAGAAGTGTCCAAACGATTGTGGATTACGTAAAAATGACACTTGAAGTTACTCCACCTGAGCTCACTGCGGATATTCACGAACGTGGTGTTTTACTTACCGGCGGTGGAGCATTACTCAAGGGTCTTGATCGCGTGATTGCAAAAATGGCTGAGATTCCAGTCCGTATTGCAGATGATCCACTTACTGCAGTTGTACGCGGAGCAGGGATTTTGCTTGAAGATAGTGTATTACTTAAGGAAGTTAGCTTGCCATCGGCGAGAGATGGAAAATAATAGCCATTTCACGGATATTAGACGAATATTAAACAGATATTAGACGGATATTATTAATATAATTTGTACAATAGTATCCATCTAAATATCTGTTTAGTATCTGTTTAGTATCTGTATGTTATATGTCCAAAAGAAAAACAACCTTCACACTTATCACAACGGTTATTGCACTCATAATCTTGTTTAATTTTTTTGGATTGCTTACCCCGCTAAAACGAGGGGTATTTTTTTTGATAGATATAAGTGTTGGCAGGATAAGCGGAGTAGGAGACTATTTTTTGTACAAAAAAGAACTGCACCAAAAAAAAGTTGATTTGGTTTTGGAGAATCATCAACTTGAAGAAAAATTATTGCAAAATCAGGTTGATACAACGAGATTAGAACTTCTCGATGAGGAAAATAAAAATTTGAGAGCGCAATTATTTTTTTTTGAAAAATTCCCCAGTGTTCATATTGGAGCACAGGTTGTAGGGAGGACTATCGATCCACTTGAAACAATTATCACACTCAATAAGGGCAGTGTTGACAACGTATATATACATAATCCGGTAATTATCTCTTCGGGAATTTTGATTGGCGAGGTGATTAGCACGCTGCCGCATGCATCCATGGTGCGGCTTATCAATGATAATACGAGTAAAATCGGCGCCATGGTCATTAATGGAGACAAAAGTATTGGACTCGTAGAAGGCGGATATGGGCTTGGTGTCCACATGAATTTTATTCCGCAAAATGAAGTCGTAACACCAGGAGATATTATTGTAACTTCAGGATTGACTGAAGGAATGCCGCGCGGGCTTATCATTGGAAAAGTTGAAGTTGTGGAAAAGCAACCACACGAACCATTTCAACAAGCCATCTTAGAGCCGCTTGCAGATCTTTCACATCTGACAACAGTTTCAGTTATTAGTTCTTCTTAAGTATGCGAACTGTATTGCATATCCTATTTATTTCATTGCTTGGTTTTGGAATTTTTACGAGTAATATTTTTTTAAAAAATATTTTGAGTTTCCCCTTTAATACACTTAATATATCCTTTGTATTTCTCATTCTTTTGTTGATTAGTACACATTCAGGAAAAGTAGTATGGTTGTCCTTTATCACTCATCTACTCTTTGATATATATAGTGCGAGCACCTTTGGTATTTTTTTATGTGCGGGGACGATGACGATGCTTATTGAATATTGGCTATATCAAGATTTATTTACCAACAAATCTGTCTGGACACTCATAGCCATGACCGCTTCAGGGTTAGTCATATTTAGAATATTATATACGCTAGGTATTCTGTTCACCGAAGAAATATTATGGGCGGATGTATTAATATTTTATTTGTGGGAAATGATTTTTAGCCTTATCCTAGCTATTATTTCTTATGAGGTTGCCAAAGTATTTTTTAACAGGGCATGACTAAGGTAACATATGCGTATACAAGACCTTGATCCGTATCTGATCATTCCAAAAGAACACAAGGTAACTTTGGCCAATAAATATAAATTATCATGGCTTGAGGATACAGTTGCTATTGGAAATACCGCGCAGGATCCTGACGTGGTGCATTCAGGCGCCTCGCATATTGGCAGCAGTTTTGATGCAAAAAAATTATTTTGGTTTTTGCTTGCCATCGCATTATTTTTTAGTGTAATTATTGGCAGGCTTATATATCTTCAGGTCTTACAAGGAACAGTGTATCATGCGCGCGCGGAAAACAATCGGCAACGCATTATCCCGATTATTTCAGAACGGGGGCTCATATTTGACAGAAATGGCATTCCACTTACGCAAAACATTCCAAATTTTTCACTTGCCGTCATTCCGCAAGATTTGCCCAAAAAAGAAGCAGCGCTTAAATCAGTCATCGTCGAGCTTGCTGATATCACTGAAAAAGATGTCAATAAAATCGCAGAGATTATCTCCAAATATAAAAATTATCAGCGAGACTCAATTATTATTGAAGAAGATATACCCTATGAAACCGCGCTTAAAATCGAAATAGCCTCGTCGGAATTACCCGGTATTTATGTGCATCGTGGGAGCAAGCGTTTGTATATTCATGATGCGAACCTTCCGGCAAGGACCGCTGAGCAAGCAGATGGTGTGAAAGAATCAAAGAATTTGAGTTTATCGCATATTTTAGGGTATGTCGGAAAATTGTCTCCTGAAGATCTTGAGGAATATTATACTATAGGTTACTTACCGTCCGATTCAATCGGTAAAACTGGAATAGAAAAAAATTATGAGCCTTTTTTGCGCGGTATATATGGTAAAAAAAGAATTGAAGTAAACGCGCAAGGAACAGAGCAGCAAGTTTTAGCCGAAGAATTACCGCAATCAGGTTCGCATGTGACGCTTACAATTGATGCACACATACAATCAAAATTAGAAGAAATACTGCAAAAACAATTAACATTGCAGAAAAAAAATAGAGCGTCAGCAATTGTCCTTAATCCACAAAATGGGGAAGTGCTGGCCATGGTAAGCTATCCCGCATTTGATAATAATGATTTTTCCGGCGGTATTGATTCTCAAATGTATACCGCATATATTCAAAATGAAGATAAACCCTTATTCAATCGTGCAATTGCAGGAACCTATTCATCCGGCTCAGTAATCAAGCCTGCAATGGCTTCAGCCGCACTACAAGAAGGAATTATTACTGCACATACCGCTTTTTTGAGTACTGGAGGTCTTGCAATCGGCCAGTGGTTTTTTCCTGATTGGCAAGCAGGTGGGCATGGTATGACGAATGTAAGAAAATCTATCGCATGGTCCGTAAATACATTTTATTATATGATAGGCGGAGGCTATGGTGATTTTGTGGGGTTGGGTGTACGTCGAATTACTGATTATTTGTCAAAATTTGGTTTTGGCTCAAAATTAGGTATTGATATTCCTGCAGAGGCAGATGGTTTTTTACCAAGTCCTGAATGGAAAAAAAAAATAAAAGGTGAAATGTGGTACGTCGGAGATACATACAATTTTTCAATCGGCCAAGGTGATTTTCTTACAACACCGCTTCAAATTGCCTCAATGACTGCGACAATTGCAAATGGCGGAACACTGTTCAAACCTCATTTTGCAAAATCGATCACAGATCAAAAAACAAATAAAATTATCTCAATTGATTCTGAAATAATACGGTCAGGATTTATTAGTCCGGCACATATAGAGACAGTTCGTCTTGGTATGTATGATTGCGTTACCGTCGGATCATGTTGGATGCTTCGTTCGCTTCCATTTTCCGCGGCTGGAAAAACAGGTACTGCGCAGTGGAATCGCACAAAAGATACGCATGCATGGTTTACCTCATTTGCGCCGTTTGAAAATCCACAAATTGTTGTCACGATTTTGGTCGAAGAAGGCGGAGAAGGAAGTCTCTCTGCCCAACCGATTGCCGCGGAGTTTTATACATGGTGGGGAACGTATAGATAAATAATGCATATACGGTCATACATACAAATTACAAATTTTACAAATGTACAAATATAAGGTTATCAGTTTGTACATTTGTAAAATTTGTAATTTGTATGTTTGAATATTGTCCACACCCTCAATTGACTTTAAACCGTGCTATGTTATAGTTTATCTATTCCGCACTCGTGCGGTTCATTTTTTTTAGTATATTAAATTTGAGTATGATAGATGATACACAATACATGAGCCAAGACAAAAAAGATGAGCTTGAAAAAGAATTGCAAAATTTTAAGGCACATAAAATTTCTGCAATTGCACAACGAATTGACGAAGCTCGACAGATGGGGGATTTATCTGAAAATGCAGAATATCAAGCAGCTCGGGATGAAATGGCATGGGCGCAGACTCGTGTTATTGAGCTTGGTCGTTTACTTGATAATGCTCAGATCGTGGGTAATACTTCCGGAACTGTGATCCAGATAGGGTCAGTCATTACCGTAAAAGTTAATACAAAGGAAAAAAAGTATCAGATTGTTGGCGCACAAGAGGCAGATCCTACCTTGGGAAAAATCTCCAATGAATCTCCTCTCGGGAGTGCTTTTTTAGGTAAGAAAAAGGGATACATGGTCAAAGTGATATTGCCGGCAGGAGCGCAAGAATATAAGATTTTGGATGTAAAATAAGCTAAAATCTTATACGAGAAATATATCATAGACTATATAAACAGCCCGGCACATGTCAGGGTTGTATTTTTTGAGAACTTTCGATATAATATATCTATCTTTAGCATAATTTACTGTTTTATGGAACCAATCAATATCAACGACGAACGAGCGATTCGACTCAAAAAAATGGAGGACCTGCAAGAAGCAAGAATTAATCCCTATCCTGCACATACGATACGACAACAAACTGTTGCGCAGGCGCTAGAAATGGCAGAGGGCGCACAGGTTTCGGTCGCGGGAAGAATCATGACCAAGCGTGAGATGGGAAAACTCACATTTTGTCATCTACAAGATGAATCCGGGAAAATGCAAATAGTTTTTCAGCAAGACAAACTTAGCACAGATAATTACAAATTGTTTACCAAAAAAATTGATTCCGGAGATATTATCTCAATCTTTGGCGAGCGTTTTGTTACACACAAAGGTGAACAATCAATCTTAGTGAGTGCATGGACTCTTTTGACCAAATCACTATTACCCTTACCGGACAAATTTCATGGCATCCAAAATGAAGAGTTGAGACTCCGCAAACGATATTTGGATTTATTACTTGATCCGGAACTTCGAGATGTATTTTATAAAAAAGCAAAATTTTGGGAAACAACACGAAACTTCATGAAAGAGCATGGGTTTTTTGAAGTGGAAACTCCGTATCTCGAGACGACAACAGGGGGAGCAGAAGCTCGTCCGTTCCAAACACATCACCATGACTTTGATATGGATGTATATCTGCGTATTTCTGTGGGTGAGCTCTGGCAAAAGCGATTGATGTCAGCAGGTTATGAAAAAACATTTGAAATTGGAAAA
This sequence comes from Candidatus Magasanikiibacteriota bacterium, assembly GCA_016182415.1. Classification (GTDB taxonomy): domain Bacteria; phylum Patescibacteriota; class Patescibacteriia; order Magasanikbacterales; family UBA922; genus JACPGR01. The sequence continues at coordinate 13,246 of JACPGR010000001.1, read as the reverse complement.
GTTTTTCGAAATGAAGGAAGCAGTCCAGATCACTTGCAAGAATTTACCAATATGGAATTTTATTGGGCTTATGCGGATTATCGAGATGGAATGAAATTGACTCAAGAGTTGGTGCAAAAAATTGCACTGGAAGTTTTTGGAAAGACAACATTTACTTCGAAAGGATTTGAGTATGACGTGGCAGGTGAGTGGCCACAGATTGAGTATCGAGAAGAAGTGTTGAAACAAACCGGAATTGATATTTTGACTGCGACAGAACAAGAAATGGCAAATAGACTTGATGAACTCAAGGTAAAATATGAAGGAGAAAATAAAGAACGTTTGACCGATACATTGTGGAAGTATTGCCGAAAAAATATTGCAGGGCCGGTGTTTCTCGTACATCATCCAAAACTTGTGTCGCCACTATCAAAAGCGATACCTGAAAATCCCGAACTCACTCAACGTTTTCAAGCAATTATTGCGGGGAGCGAGCTCTGCAATGGTTTTTCAGAACTCAATGATCCAGTCGATCAACGACAGCGTTTTGAACTGCAACAAAAACTTATTGAAGCGGGGGATAGTGAAGCAATGATGCCGGACTTCGAATTTGTCGAAATGCTTGAACATGGCATGCCACCAGCCTGTGGATTTGGGTTTGGTGAGCGACTTTTTGCATTTTTTATGGATAAGCCGATTCGAGAATGTCAATTGTTTCCACTGCTTAAGCCGGAACATGGGGAAAATAGTATTGATGATACAACAAAATAAAATAATTCATGCGTGGATATTTGGCCTATGAAAAAAGTAATGGTCTTTGGCACTTTTGACATTGTTCATTGTGGCCACTTGCACATGTTTACAAAAGCACGGGAATATGGAGATACGCTTGTTGTTGTGGTAGGTAGAGACAAAAATGTTGAACGGATCAAAGGCGTTGAACCTTTTCATAATGAAGGTGAACGTTTACATTTCATTTCACATATCGACTTAGTGGATAAAGCAGTGCTTGGAGATAAAGAAGATGTATATCGAGTCATTAGAGAAGAAAAACCCGATGTCATTGCACTTGGGTATGATCAAAAAGAATATATTGATAATTTGGCACGTGAAATAACTAAAGCCGGACTTACTATTGAGATTGTACGACTTTCGGAGTATCAAGAACATAGATTCAAATCACGTATTTTAAAAAAATATATGGAACGCATTGTATGAAAAAAATTTTGATTGCGACAACTAATCTTGAAAAGCTCATAGAGATTAAGACTGCATGGTCTGATCAGCAGTTTGAATTTATATCTTTAGGTGATATTGAAAAAATTGAGGCACCTTCTGAAGATGAAACAACTATCGAAGGAAATGCATTACTTAAAGCAAAACAGTATGCCCAAAATTCCGGGCTGTTGTGTATTGCAGATGATAGTGGTTTTTTTGTAGATACACTTGAAGGTTGGCCTGGGGTACATAGTGCACGCATCGGCAACTCAAATGATGAACGACGTAGTATCATTCTTGAAAAAATGAAAGATTTTGTAGATGATTCACAAAGAACAGCATCTATGCGCTGTGCTATCGCTTTGCATGATCCTGAGACTGAAGCATCATTTGTGGTCGTTGGTCATGATACAGGCTTAGTACTTCATGAAGCAGTTCATACGGAAAGAGACTTTACCTTTGATCCTATATTTTATATCCCCGAACTTGGCAAATCATATGCCGAAATTTCAATCGAAGAAAAAAATAAACGTAGTCACCGAGGCAACGCACTTCACAAAATGAAATACATTTTGGAAAATAATTATCGTGCAAAACATATTGTCGTTCCTGTCGGTCTACTTATCAAAGATGGCAAAATTTTGATGACCAAGCGAAATGACCCTTTTCGTCCCGAGTATCATGAGAAATGGGAATTTCCGGGTGGGAGTATGGAGATTGGAGAAACTTTTGAGCAAAATGTAATTCGTGAAGTAAGAGAAGAGGCGGGGTATGATGTAGAAATTGTGGCACGAATTAGTCACATTGCAGTAGAGACACAGACATATCCGAATTTTATGTATCAAGTATATCTCATTCCGTTTGTGTGTAAAATTTTGGGAGGAGATGGGGTTTTTAGTGATACTGAGACACTTGAGGCACAATGGTTTGATCTCGACGATGCATTAAATTTTGAAATGATAGGGGAAAATGAACGGATGTATAAAGAATTTTTGCCGGAGTTAAAAAATATAATAAAAGAAAACAATTTATAATTCGTTTAAATTCGTTTAATCCGTTGGTTCTTCGTAAATTATTGTGGGTACCTAATCACTCATGATTGTACCATATCTTACCAGGCACTCACGTGCCTGGCTAACATATATCGCCCTTACAGGGCTTTGTATACAAATTTGGTGGTTCACCATAGTAAGCTGTTAGAGCTTTACCCACAATAATTTACGAAGAACCAATCCGTTTAATCTGTTGTTTGAAATCGTAAACGAAACAGCAGATTAAACGGATTAAACAGATTTTAACGGATTGAATTTATATGAAAGATATCTTATTTGAACAACTAACTGAAACACAAAAAAATCTTCTACAACAAGCCAAAGAAGCTGGTTCACATTATTTTAATAAAAAAGGAACCCGACGTGTAGGCTCAGCCCTGCTTTGTTCGGATGCTAGTGTTTACCAAGGTACAAGTATTCGAAGAACAAATGTAAGTAACTCTACTTGTGCTGAGCGGATGGCACTTGATAAAGCAATTTTTGAGAAAAAATATTCGTATGAAACGATTGTCATTGTAGGATTTTTTGACGGAGAAATTGAAGATGAACTGATCTCACCATGCGGGCTTTGTAGACAAATTTTGAGTGAAGCAGAGAATTATTCTGGTGAGCGAAGAAATATAGAAGTGCTCATGTCAAATCAAAATTTTTCTAAAATTATTCAGACAACTACCCAAGAGCTTTTCCCCATTGCATACCAGGCAAAAAGTTACGAATCTCAAAATAAACTAACTACCTAATACCTAATTAACCTAACACCTATGTTAGACATAAAATTTATTCGTGAAAATACAGATGCCGTAAAAGAAAACTGCATCAATAGAAAAGTAAGCGTCGACATAGATCGACTTCTTACACTAGATGAAGAACGTCGAGATTTCACCCAACAAGTCGATGTACTTCGAGCTGATAGAAATTCAAAATCAAAAGGAAAACCAAGTGAAGAAGAAATTGTAAAGATGCGCGAGGTAGGGGAGAAGATCAAACAATTTGAGGATCGTTTACTTGAGATTGAGGATGAATTTAAAAGTATGCTTATACATATTCCAAACATGACGCATCCACACAGTCCTATCGGAGGAGAAGAAGATTTTGTAGTTGTAGAAGAGCGTGGAGAAAAATCACAGTTTGATTTCACTCCAAAAGATCATGAGGAACTCATGATCAATCTCGACATGATTGATTTTGAACGTGGCGCAAAAGTAACCGGAAGTAAATTTTATTTCGCAAAAAATGATTTGGTGCGACTAAACCAAGCCTTACTTAATTACGGAATGGATCTTGCTACCAAACATGGTTTTAAACTGATTGAAACTCCCGACATGGCGAAAGAAGAAATTTTGATCGGTGCGGGTTTCAACCCACGTGGAGAAGAAGACCAAATTTATACGGTTGAAAATACTGATTTTGCACTCATTGGGACTGCGGAAATTACCACCTTGGGTTATCATGCAAACGAAGTACTCGATTTGTCAAAAGGTCCGATCAAGTATCTTGCGCTTTCTCATTGTTTCCGAAAAGAAGCAGGAGCGTATGGAAAGACAAGTAAAGGACTATATCGTGTACATCAGTTTACTAAGCTTGAAATGTTTGTGTTCTGCAAGCCTGAAGATAGTGAAAAAATGCACGAAGAATTACGCGCGATTGAACAAGAGATTTGTGATGGACTCAAAATTCCATATCGTGTGATTGATATTCCGACTGGAGACTTGGGTGGTCCTGCGTATCGAAAATATGATCTTGAAGCGTGGATGGTGATGAATGGAACTAAAGAATCGCCAGAAGGTGGCTATGGTGAAATTACGAGTACCAGTAATTGCACAGATTATCAAGCACGACGCTTGGATATCAAATACAAAAATGATGAAGGAAAAAATGAGTTTGTACACACTCTAAATGGAACTGCTGTTGTGTTGAGTCGTTTTCCGATAGCAATTGTAGAAAATTATCAAAGAGAAGATGGGAGTATAGAGGTGCCGGAGGTGTTGAGAGGGTATATGGGGAAGGATATCTTAAGCGTGTAACTCAATATATGAAAAAAACCCTCATCATCCTCCCTGGCTGGGGTGGCACAAAAGAAACATGGGCTACATTTGTACAGATTGCAACAGAGAGTTTTGACGTGCATATTATTGAGCTACCATGTTTTGGTGAAGAGCCATGCCCAAATGAAGTTTGGGGAGTAGAAGAATATAGTAACTTTGTAAAAAACAGAATATCCGAAATCCCGAAAAGGGACGCAGTCCCCTCGGGACTTTACGTCCAAAATCCGAAATCCGAAATCTGCCTACTTGGTCACAGTTTCGGCGGGCAAGTCGCGACTTATTTAGTTGCATATAACCCAAATTTAGTTGACAAACTCATTCTCAGTGGTGCATCAGTATTTCGGCGACGAAAGAAAGTCAAACAAATCGTATGTGGGGCATTGGCAAAAGTAGGAAAAATTATATTTTCCATACCAGGTCCGAGTAAACTTGATTTCGTTGCAAGAAAAATATTATACCGACTGGCACAATCTCCTGATTATCTAAAAACAAATGGAATACAACGTGAGATTTTTAAAAAAATTACTGTGCAAAATGTGAGTAGTGAATTACCAAAAATAAAAATACCAACCTTGGTAGTATGGGGTGATACAGATACATATGTGCCGATCGCAGAAGGCAAAAAAATAGCCAGTGGTATTCCACATGCTCAGCTTCAAATTATTTCAGGTGGAACTCATGGACTTCATATAAAAAATACGGAACAATTATTCAAAATTATTAAAAAGTTTGCGAGCGGAGTTTAATCTACTAATTTTTGTGTTATATGTTTTCATATATCAACACAATTATTGCCATCTTATGGTTATCAAGCGCATTATTTGACTATGCTGGTTTTTGTTATGTCTGGCAACTTAAGTGGTATCGCTGGGACAGATTTAGAGATTTTTTAAGTACGGAGCAGGGGAGACTATTTTTATTTAGATATGATTATCTATACCGAACATTTATTGTATTGATTTTATTTATATTACCAATAAATAGTTCTATTTTGTTTAAACAAATTCTTATTATTTTCTTATTTTTTGATTTGCTCATGCGCTTACTCAAGTATGCAAAGAAAGAAACGAGAAGACCAGTTTTAAGCATAAAAGCATCTCTTATTTTGTTGTTTTCTCTTGGATTTGAAGCTTTCTGTGTATTATGGTTTTGGGATTTGAATATCTTACTCTTAGCAATTGTGTTTCGATTGCTTATTATTTCTTTGATAGTACTGGTGGTCAACTCACTTACGAATTTTCTCAAATTTTTTTATTTTAAAAAAGCGAGAAAAAAGCTTGAACGATATAAAAATTTAAAAGTGATTGGGATTACCGGAAGTTATGGCAAGACAACCGTGAAAGAATTCTTGTACCAAATGCTTACACAAAAGTTCAATGTAGTTAAGACTCCTAAAAATGTAAATAGCGATATTGGTATCTCGCGGTTTATAGTGCAAACTGACTTTAGTGATATAGATATTTTTATTGTAGAAATAGGCGCGTATAAAATTGGGGACGTAAAACTGGTGTGTGATATAGTACATCCGCAAATTGGAATTTTGACTGCGATCAATGAACAACACCTGAGTTTGTTTGGCTCAATTGAAAATACGCAACATGCAAAGTATGAATTATTGAGGTCGTTACCAAAAAATGGACTTGCAATTACAAATTCAGATAATAAATATTGTCGAGAATTTTTGCATGAATTAGACGCAGAAGTTGTCACATTTGGGATTGATCTTGAGTATAATCCAACTTGTTCAATTGAAGAAATCAAAACAAATGAAATAGGCGTGTATGTAAATGGGGTCATTAAATGGAAGGGACTAGATTCTGGTCGTGGTATTCAGACCAAATTCAAAGGCGAACATAATATGATGAATTTGGCTCCTTGTCTTCTCGTGGCGATATATCTTGGCTTTACATCAGATGAATATATACAGAGTGCTGAACAAATCGAGTCCCCAGACAATTTAATTAAAACATTTTCATATGGGAAAACGACGATATTAGATGATAGTTATAATTCAAATCCGGATGGATTTCTTGCAGCTCTTCAGGTAATATCCACGTATCCTTCCCAGAGACGACGCATCGTCATAACACGAGGAATGCTCGAATTGGGTGATCGAAGTAATGAGTTGCATGAAAAAATTGGAGGCGAGATTGCATTTGTTGCAGATGAACTTATTATTATTACACCGGATTTTAGGAATGCTCTGCGGCGCGGAGTGGGTACAAAATACAACACTGAAGTGTATGACAAATTTAGTGCTGACGAATTGCTTGCATATGTTAAAAAAATTAAAAAAACTGATAGTGTCGTATTGCTTGAAAATAGAATCCCGGAAATAGTAAAAAAAGAAATTGAGTCAGACAAAAAATAGTTTTTATGATTTTTATCGGTTTTCAACCAAATGCATGCAAAAAAGATTTAGGTATCGCTTTGAGTTTTTTGTTGTTACCGTGGAAGTGGGTTTCATTAAGAAAAGGAATTGCTATCCAAAAAGCTGAGGAATGGCTCAAAAATTTTTTTGATTCAAAATACTGTGTAACATTTGATAGTGGGCGCACTGCACTCCAAAAAGGACTCGAAGCTTTTGGAATTTCCAAAGGTGATGAAGTCTTGGTTCAAGGCTATACCTGTGTGGTGGTGGTAAACGCGATTAAATGGGCAGGTGGAAGCCCCGTGTATGTAGATATTACAAGAGATTTAATCATGGATCCACAAGATTTGGAGCACAAAATTACTGATAAATCAAAAGTTTTGATTATCCAACATACATTTGGAAAATCAGCTGATCTTGAAAAACTTCTTGCAGTTACAAAAAAATATAATCTAAAAGTGATTGAAGATTGCGCGCATACTATTGGAGGAAATTATTATGGTAAGAAACTTGGTACCTTTGGCGATATTGGCATGTTTAGTTTTGGAAGTGATAAAGTAGTATCTTCTGTCCGTGGAGGGGCTTTGATCTGTAATGATGAATTTTTGGGAAACAAAATTCAAGCTTTGCAATCTAAATTACCCCTATCAACACGAACAAAAATACTGCAGTATCTGATAAATATTCCTGTGTTTATGTTGTTAAAACCTTTGTATCAATATGGAATAGGAAAATGGATATTAGCTGTATGTAAAAAATTAAATATTACGGGGCGTATTATGTATGAAAAAGAAAAACGAGGTGAACAAGTTTCCTTTTATCCATCTAAATTCCCCAATGCACTTGCAGAATTATTAGTATTTCAACTAGAAGATTTGGACGAAATGAATGCGCATAGAAAAGAATTGGGTGATATATATATGCACGGAATAGAGCATAAAAAAATATTGCCAATCTTGGATAGTGACACAATTCCACTTAGATTCAATGTGTTAGTCGAAGATCCAAAGAAATTACAAAAGATAGCACAAGAGAGTGGAATCGTACTGGGTAATTGGTATGATGATGTAATCACACCATGTTCAATTGGAATTGAAGGTATGGGTTACAAATCTGGAGAATGTAGAACTGCTGAAAAATATTCAAAGATGTCTGTAAATTTGCCTACAAATAGAAATATTTCAACAAAAGATGTGTTAAAAATTATTGAGTTAATTAATAATTTTACCGAAGAGAAAGGAGACACACGTGTGTTTCCCCTCTCTTCGGTAAGAGAGGGGCGAGGGGAGAGTTGCGGTCACAGGACACAAGGTGGTGAGTAGTTACGAAATGTGTACATTTTTAAAAATCGCGTAAGGTGAGTTAAGTAAATAATACCATGTCTGTACTAGAAGTGATTGAAAAAAAAGAATGGAAACCAAAATACGAATTTCTTCAGTCATGGAAATATGGTGATTTTTTAATATCTACGGGACGCAACATTATTAGATTAGAGATAGGGAGCGGGGAGACTGTAGAGCAGGTGCAGTGTGTGGTAAACAAATTTTTTTTTGGGATTTCATTTATCTATATTCCGCGCGCTAAAATAAGTCTTGATAATCTTAAAGCAGTTTTGATATATTTTAAACAAGAGAAATATACCTTCGTACGTTTTGAAACAATAGACGAAATAGGGGAGACAGGATACAAGACGCATGTCGTACAAAACAGACAGCCTCACTACACATGGATTTTAAATATCACACAAGATAGCGAACAGCTACTCAAAGAAATGCATGCAAAAACCAGATATAATATTAGACTTGCACAAAAAAAAGGTGTTCAAATTGATTTTATTAAAAATCTTGAACTATTTTGGAAATTAAACACAATCACTACGGAGAGAAATGAGTATGTAAGCCATCCAAAAAAATATATAGAAAAATTGCTTCAGCTTGAATATGTATATCAAGTGAATGCATCAGTTGAGGGAGTGTCGCTTGCTTCGGCAATACTTCTCAAACATGGGGAGACACTCATATATTTTTTTGGAGCCTCATCAAATGAATATAGAAATGTAATGGCTCCATACGTATTACATTTTGAAATAATTAAATTAGCACAAAAGTTGGGCTGTACCACATATGATTTTTGGGGCATTGCACCGCCTGCAAAACAGGGGAGTGGAAAAGAGAATTGTTATCATGGGTACTGCTGGGTTCTCGATCATTCACTCACCGGAGTTTCTCGATTTAAGGCAGGCTTTGGCGGTAAACTCAAATCATACCCTGATGCAATCGAAGTTGTGTTAAATCCTATAAAATATATCTTGTTCAATTTAATTCAGAAATTTAGAAAAAAGGGTATTGTAGGACATCCACAGTCATAGACTAAATTATGTATTCAATTCGACAAATTACAAATAAAGAACAATGGAACGCGTTTACTCAATCACAAGAATTTATCTTGAAAAGCCAAGCATGGAATTATGGTGAATTTTATGTATCCATGGGAGAGGAATTTTGGGTTTTGGGTGTCTATGCGCAAGATACCCTTATTGCAGGAGCACTTGTGGTTTCTACTCACGCAAAACGCGGTAATTTTTTGTTTATTCCATATGGACCTATAGTTTCAAAAGGATCAAATTACCGAGAAATTTTAGCTACACTTACGATATATCTCAAAAAAATGTGTATAGAAAAAAACTATAGTTTTTTTCGCATCAGTCCATTTGATAATAATACGTCGGAATTACAAGAGGTATATAGAGAATTAGGCTTTCGAAAGTCGCCAATTCATCTGCTTGCTGAAACTACGTGGCTACTTGATCTAAGGCAATCCCGTGATGATATTTTTATGGCTATGAATAAAAATCACCGTAATTTGATTAGACGATGCGAGAGAGAAGGTGTACACGTAGAGATTTCCACAGATAAAAAAGATCTAGATGATTTTAACAAATTATTAGATGCGACGGCAAAAAGACACAATTTTGTTCGTTTTTCACGAGAATTTGTACAAAAAGAATTTGATGCATTTAGTACGGATCAAAATGTTTTTATATTAAACGCATATTTGCCTGATGGCAGGCTGGATTCATCCGCAATTATTTTTTGCTATGGGAGCATGGCGGCATATTATCATGGCGCATCGCTCATGCAGAATAAAAAAATACCCAGCTCATATCTACTCCAGTGGACCGCAATTCAAGAAGCACAAAAGAGGGGACTTACCTATTACAATTTTTGGGGAATTGCGCCGGATGGTGCACAGAAAAGCCATCCCTTTTTTGGTATTACACATTTCAAAAAAGGTTTTGGCGGGTTTCAAAAGGATTTACTTCTATGCCAAGATTATATTGTGTCGCCTAAATATTGGTTCAATTGGGCTATCGAAAGTTTACGAAGGATAAAGCGTGGGTTTAATGAGTAAATAAATTGCCTGTCACTATGTATCGCCGTATTATCAATCACCACAAAATCATCAAAAAAGTTGATAGAAATCTCAAAAAAACTCACACATGGTGGAATAGAATTTTTAATATTGGAAAATCTCGCTCACGTGATTTTGCATGGGAAGGGAGAACAACAAATCCATATAAAATCGGCATGGTTAGTTTTTTTAGACGTCCGCTAGTTCAAATGAGTTTGATCTGTCTTGCATGTTTGTTCACCCTTATACTAGGTATCTACAGTTCGTTTTTCAAATTAGATACAATCACCATCTCAGGCTTGCAGCGAATAGATGAATCAGAATTGCGAAGTGCGGTCGCGGGCATTTTAACTTTTAAAAAACTTAATGTGATACCACAGTCAAGTTATTTTACTGCTGGCGTCGATGATATACGAAATATTTTAAAAGAACGTTTTCCAATTGAAAAAATTGTTGTACAAAAAAAATTTCCCGATGTCTTGTCTATTATTATCGAGGAAAAAATATCTACTATCATTTATGATAGTGGCGAATATTATAGTTATATTGATTTGAGTGGGAAGGTTGTTGAAGTTATACGCAAGGTTGGAGAACATGAATGGAATATAAAAACTTCAATTACGACATCTACAAATGAATTTGGTGAAATAGAAACTCATGAGGAAATCATCGAAAAGACCCATGTTCCTGATATTAAATCCGTAATCGCGCAAATGGGAAATTATCCGCTCGTATATTTCAAAAAAGATGGTGATCTGCAAATTAATGATCAAATTTTAGATGCACATGAAGCAAAAGTATTGGTTGATTGGTTTAATTTGCTCACACGGACTACAGATATACCGCTCAAGTATTTCAGTATCGAATCTGATTCATCTGATTCAAAAGAATTTTTAATTAAAACGTACGAAGCATGGTATATCAAATCTCAATTAGCGTTTTCGCCGCAAACCCAGCTTGAAAAGATTCAGGCACTATTTAGAGAAGGGGATATAGACCGAGCTAAACTTCAGTATATTGATTTGAGATATATAGATAGGATTTTTTGGAAATAATTTTTCTAGAATATTTAGTGATTCAAATTTTATTCAACTTATAGATACACCAATAAGTATGTCCATTAATTTTTTCATTTGGTTTTTATCTCTCTAAAAGAGAAGGGGGTGTATCTAAAAGATAAAATATCTAAGCGGTATTATGTCGCACAATATATCTTATGCGACACTATATACTTAATTTTATTATTTATTTTAATCACAAGTATTCTAAAAACGAATTTTTTCATACACTTCTTTAAGCATTTTTGCATCTTCAAGCGCATTATGGAGTTTAAATTTTGACTTATCGATACCAAGTTCTGTAAAAAAAGAATCTTGTCTCATAGATTCAGGATCATAGCCGTAGGCAAATAAAATTGACGCAAAATCGAGTGGAATCCAAAATGCGGGATGTTTTTTCGGGTCGCCAAAAAGCTTGTACCAAAATATCGCATCAAATTGATTAACATAGGACATAAGATAGGGAGCTCGCTCCCCTTTTTTCTTGGATTTACCACGTAAAGCTTCGCCACGTGGTATAAAAAAATCACGCAGTTTTTTGCGAGCAGTTTTCTTCGTTACGGTATCTCCTAGTAAATACGGCAAGACTTTTTTCTTGACCCACGGATGAATCTTTTTACCGCTATACTCTAATTCAAGATACAGTTCCTCACCCGTTTGTTTCACAAGTCCAATAGACAACAATTCCCCTACTTCAACATCAAGATGCGTGAATTCGGTGTCGAAGAAAATGATATTTTCAAAATGAAAATTTTGTATCGAATTGGTATGTGATATGTGTTTCATACTACGTGTTTACTCCCAATCCTTTACCAAATAATTCAGGGGATTCACTGGAATTCCATTTTTTCGTACTTCAAAATGTACATGAGCACCAGTCGTAAATGGACCAGCGCCAATAGTTCCCGGAGTTGCGCCTGAATACCCGATCACATCACCGCGTGTTACAAATTGATCTTCAATTACTGAAATTTGACTCAAATGACCATAGACAGTAGAGATGCCGTCTGAATGCACGAGCATTATATATGCATAACATGAGGCAGTTGTACAAAATTTTGCACGCGCGACATAACCGGATGCTGCGGCTTTTACCGGTGTGCCATGACTTGCTCGAATATCAACCGCGTTATGTTCAAAAATATACCGATATGGATAGCTTTTATCATAAAAATATGCGGTAATATATCTGCTTTGGGTTGGCCATGAAAGCTGGGTAGCATTTGTTTCTCCTGAAAATTTATTTTGCGCTTCCAGCTTCTTTCGCACCTCTTGCTCAATATGTATAATTTCATTTTCAATAGCCTTATACTGTGCATTCAAGTTTGAAAGCAGTGTTTTATAGGTTGCTTCAGAAGACTTGGTTTGGGTCAATAATACTTCTTTATATTGGCTTTGTTCGTACAAGTCTTTTTTTCTATTATCAAGCTTTTTTTTTACTTCTTCATAACTTTTTTTTCGTTCTTCAGTCTGTACTTTTTTATCTTCCAAATCTTCTTTTGCAAGGCGAATCGTTTTGGCGCTTTTACCCAGATCTCGCTCCAGATTTTTTACATAATGAACCCGATTATAAAAATCAGAAAAATTTTCGTAGGCTGCGGCAACTTCGATATATTTTTTGTTGTTTTCATAATAAATTGTCTTAATTAACTCGGAAAGTATTTCCTTTTGACGATCGATAACTTTACTCTTCTCGTCGATCGAAAATTCGAGGCTTTCAATTTCAAGACTGAGTGTTTCTAGTTTTTCTTGCGTAGCTTGGATATCAAGTTCGGTCTGAACCAAATAATTGTCTAGAATAGCAATCTGATTTGACAGGGATACCGCCTCACTCTTTTTTACCTCAATTTGTTTTTTATATTCACTAATACTTGCTTCAAGTTGTTTTATTTTTTCTTTTTTTTCTGCGATTTGTTGATTGAGGGCGTCTACCTCTGCTTTGTTACCCCCAACATTTTCAGAGGATACAAAAAGAGGTTGCATAAGTATGCAGATGAGAATCAATAATATAATAGGAATTTTTTTTTTCTTGTTCGCATTATACCATAAATTATGTGAAAATGTCAAACGGATGATACCTTGTGATATTTCAATTGGTCGATAGCCTATTGA
>JACPGR010000035.1 GCA_016182415.1 Candidatus Magasanikiibacteriota bacterium | reverse complement strand
TTTTTTCTCTCAACATAGCCATTTCCCTTGCCATTTTGGGTGTCTTAAAAAGTTGTTTAAAATAAAGCAATAAATAGCTAATTTTGTATAAAATAGTCAAGAAAAAATAGTGTTTTAGGTGTCCCCGTGGCGAAGTCAGGACATGGGGTGGTGAGTAGTTACCATTTATTTATACGTATATGGACTTACTAAAGGATTTTCAAGCGTCGTCACACATTCCGCGATATCTTGACCTACAAAATCAGACACAGGTATATTTTTCTTTTTGCCGGTTCCATCGGTATATACACAACCTGTATCACTGGCAGCTGTTGCGTTAACACTCACACACTCAGGACCGATTTGTGTACTATCTCCATTTGCATCAAAATCCACTATACACAGCGGCAAATTCTCAACTGCTTTACCCGTTGATTTATCCGCATTCCAGGGTCCATACCCGGGATACATACAGTTTTGCGTAATACTTTTGACCGTGCTCGAAACGGTCGGAAAATAATACAAATCCAAATCATTCGGACCGAATTCCCGATGCTTCATCATAGCCACTGTTTTTTCAGCCGTTTCTTGCGCATAGGTAACGTGCCACATATCATCCAATTGTGCGTCATTCACACAGGTATTCGTTCCATCCGCACACATATTCGCGGGATATTCATTGAGATCCATATTGGGCATGCCAAGCGTGTTAATCCACATAAGTTTGCTAAACTGGATCTCAAGCGGGGCATGTTCTTCCACGTCTTCGGTGTCAACTCCCGGAATAGTACGCATAATATAGGGCGCGGATCTGTCGATTTCATTTTTTGCAAAAAAATTCCACCAATAGTTGTCCGGTTTTGATTCGTTTGGAGTAATGACTTTCAAACCAGATGCCGGCTTAGTCAATTTTTTTGATGTAAGATTATCTGAGTCATTATCAAGACCATTGAAGGCAAGATCATACACCCCTGAAAATGGCTTCGCTTCAAACGGAGCCTCGTCATTAGCGTTTGTTGGCTCTGCGGTACGCACCAGCATCGAATAGGGATTGGTACAATTTACATCTTGCGCATCTGTACAATTGTCGACTCGCAGACAAAATATGGTCTCACCACAACTATTTTGTCCGCAGGGATTGTCCGTAACAAATTCGACTGTTTTGTAGCCATTCGTGATTTTCCAGGTACCGGTTACCATCTTATCTGTAGTACCCATATTATTTACCAAAATATTGTTGAAATTTGACGTATTACTGAAATATCCGGAAACCATCGTCGGATCAATAGCTTCGTCAAAATTGATTTGCAAAATAGTATTTTTTGGGACAAGATCCCCATCTTTTGGATAGACTGAGGTAATATGCGGTGGCGACAAATCAAGGTGCGTGCCGGTCTTGAAATCCCAATAATAATGTGTACTCCATTGATCCACAAAAATACTCGTTTTCCCATCTTTCATATTGATTCCCTTACGCAAATCTACTGTATACCACATTTCTTCGACAGCGCTTCCTAAATATGCGAAAGGTTTGATTACAATCGTATATAGTTCAGGACCGGTCGCTCCACTCACATTTTCATAGCTTGCCAAAAATGCAGCGTCAAGCCCTAATGTTGCATCATTTTTTCCAGATACATCGAGTATATCTTGTAGTCCAAATACAATTGTAGAGCTGTTGATGTGATCGCATTCATTTGAACTCCATACTATTCCCTTCTCACCCGTATCAATACAATCTCCATAATACGGATCTTTGATATCAGAAAGGAGTGTTGTCGGACTAACGGAAACTGCCGGGTTAGAAAGAGTAACACATTCTGTAGTGGGTAGCGTCATATCTGCGTTCCAACAGGTACGATTGGTATTTTCCGCAACAGAACTTGGATCAATCGGGATACCAAAAGTGACCACAATACTCGTATTGCGCGCGACATCGGTCTGATCTCGAAACGGATAATGATCTTTAACCACCTTACCGAGTGCACCCGAACCATTGAAGGTTAATAAACCGGGAGGTACTTCTCCACTCGGAGCTCCATCTCCTCCGCCCGTGAGCATCTTGAATATAAATTGGACGATGGCAAATGCGGACAATATAATTGCAAGGCCAATAGTTGCTTGCATCAAAATTTTCTTACCTTGCGTTACTTTATTTTCCTCCCCTCCGGATGTCATGATGAGAAATCCGGCGTACAAAATGAGACCAAGTGTAATAATACCCAGAAGCCCAAGCGCGACATTGATAATCCGCACGACAATGACTCGAATATCCATTCCCGAAAGAACGATAGTCTCTTGTATCGGCTTAGCTCCAAATGTATCTGCATCTTGCGCGTATGTGATTGACGCAAAACCGATTGGAACAATATATGAATACACAAAAACCGCCAATACCGCAAAAAATGCGACGACAGTTTTGGAAGCCTTAATTTTTGAAATCCAAGGTAGCATGGGAAATCCTTGAAATGATCTAAATTAAGTTTTTTTGTGTTTCTATTTCTATGAAAGTTTTTCGCGTACAATTTTTTGTACGACAGCTCCTTCAGTCTTTCCTTGTACTCGAGCCATAACCGCGCCCATCACCTTGCCAAAATCACGCGGACTGGCAGGTTTGAGCTCAACGACGATTTCGTCAACAATTTTTCTAATCTCCTCTTCAGATATTTGTGCCGGAAGAAAGGATGCAAGGATGTCGAGTTCTCTATGTGTATTGTCTATCAAATCTTGACGGCCGGCAGTCTCAAAATCTTTGAGTGCATCTTTGAGTTGTTTGACTTGTCGTTGGAGTACCGCAACAACTTCCGCGTCCTCCAGATCTTTTTGTTTGTTGATTTGTTCATTTTTAACCGCAGAAAGAGCCAACTGCATCACAGAAAGCCGTTCTTTGTCTTGACTTTTTCGTGCCTCTAATTGCGACGCAAGTAGTAACTCGAGTACTGTCATATATACATACAAATTACAAATTGTACAAATGTACAAATTCTTTTATCCAAAATTTTTGTATTTATATCTTCTGTAAAAAAATTTGTGTCAGTTTAAATTGGTGTATCTATGTAAGAGAAAAATTGAGATATACATCTCCCTATCTCAATATATCTCAACCGTATCTCTATATTATCTTCGTTTTTTCTTTGTATAATCTTCAGCGGGCAATTTACCTGCTTTACGCAAAAGTTCAGTTTGTGCAAGCAATTTTACATGTTTTACTGCTTGCTTGCGAGCTACATTTTTACTTTTGTGCGGACTAAAGTATTGTATCTTACGCGCTTGTAAAATGGTTCCTGAGCGTTGCCATTGCTGTTTGATACGACGCATGTAACTCTCAAACGACTCATTTTTGTGGCGTTTTATCTCTGACATAGTATATTCACCTCCAGTGAATAAATTAACTAAATAAACTATAGTGATTCTATACTAAATTTACGAAAAAGTCAAATATTATTCACCTGACCACTTTACCACCTGACCACAAGCCTATACCTCAACCAAAAAAATACATCAATGAATATTAGACAAATATTTTTATGGATATTATGACAGATATTATGACAGATATTATGACAGATATTATGACAGATATTATGACAGATATTATGACAGATATTATGACAGATATTAAACGAATATTAGTGAACGTTCACTAATATTCGTTTAATATATGACAATAATATTCGTCAATAATATTCGTCAATAATATTCGTCAATAATATTCGTCAATAATATTCGTCAATAATATTCGTTTAATACATTATTCACCAAGGAGTTTCCTCACTGCGTTCGTTATCTTCTTTTGATCCACGACTTCTTGAATTCCGGACTCCATATTTCGAATAAGAATCGTGCCATCTTGCACTTCTTTTTGTCCCAAAATAAGGGTATGCGTAGAACCACACTTATTGGCTAACTCAAGCTGTGCTTTGAGTGAAGATTTGGCAAGATTATGTTGTACCAAAAGTCCGGCGCGTCGCAATTCTTCGAGCAAATAGAGTGAGCGTTTGCGAGCTTGTTCTCCCAATTGCGCAAAAAATACACCGCCCTTTTTTAAAGCCTGATCTTGTTGTTCGGTACTCATGGATTTTTTGAGTACATGCATAACACGTTCAATACCCATCGAAAATCCCGCGGCAGGAGTAGCTTGTCCTCCGAGTTGTTCAACAAGACCATTGTAGCGTCCTCCGCCCACAAGTGCGCTTTGGGATCCTTCCTCTTCACTTTCAGGATACAGCTCAAATACCGTATCAGTGTAATAATCAAGCCCGCGTACTAATGTCGGTGTAAGCACATAAGGTACTCCCGCTTCGTCAAGATACTCAAGTACTGACATAAAAAATTTTTTCGAGTCTCCCGACAACCACTCAATGATTTGCGGAGCTTCTTCGACTACTGCGATATCTTGTTCAAGTTTTGAGTCAAGCACGCGCAATGGATTTTTGGTAATGCGTTTTTTAGAATCTTCACTCAAATAACTGCGTTTGCTTTTGAGATACCCGACAAGTTCAACCAAATAATTTTCTCGATCTTGCAAAGTGCCGATACTATTTATTTTGACCATTGAATTGATACCCAAATCTCGCAACATATTGTAGGCAACAACAATCAACTCGGCATCGACTACGGGATTGTGCTCGCCAAGTGTCTCACAACTAAACTGGTGGAATTGGCGATACCTGCCGGCCTGCGGTCGATCATGTCGAAACATAGATGCAAAATACCAGAGCTTTACCGGTTGCGGCATGGATTGCATGCCATTATTTATATACGCACGAGCAATAGAAGCAGTCATTTCCGGACGAAGACAAACTCTCGAACCATCTTTATCTTCAAATACATACATCTCTTTATCGACCACTTCAGTCCCCTTTCCAATTGAACGGATAAATAATTGTGCTTGTTCAAGTACAGGAGTTTCTATATATCCAAATCCATAGGCGCTGGCAATTTTTTTACCCGCCTCATATATATATTGAAACAACTCACCTTCTTGGCCAAACATATCTTTCATGCCGCGAAGAGTCGTATAGCCACTTGGTTTTGACGCTGTTTTTTTAAGCGCTGTTTTCTTGTGTATCATAGATAATAACTTATAATTGGTTATTTCGTTATGGTAGTTGTTGAAATAAAATTATACTTCGGCACATCAAAACCGGAAACACGACTCACTGGCCAGCCGCGAAACCATACTTTGCCGACGATCTCATCTACGCTTACCGCCCCAAAACGCCGGGAATCATAACTCGCATCTCGATTGTCTCCTAAAACAAAATATTGAGTATCTCCGAGTGTCATACTCACCTCGCCCTGTGTCTCTTCTTCCAAATAAACTTCTTCGAGCACCACTCCCCGAGGATATGCATCATTATAAATAACCACTTTATTATCTGCAATTTTTACCCGCTCACCCGGCAAGGCAATAATACGCTTGAGATAATAATCATCATTTACCGGAGAATTGAATACGACGACTTCTCCGCGCTCAGGTCCTTTAAAGCGATACGAAATTTCATCGATAATCAAATAATCTTTTTCATAAAAAGATGGTTCCATTGAATGACCTTTTACATAAAAGGGCTTAAACAAAAAATATCGAACAATCCCAATCGTAATGCCGGCAAGAATAACAATCTTAATCACTTCAAGAAAAAATAAAGCCAACTTGCCTAAAAAACCTTTTTCATGAATTTCATCTTCTTCATTTGTAGCATCTTCAAGGTTCTCCTCATCTAAATTGTGCGTATGTTGATCTTCCATATCTTAAATGTATATTTGTATGTACTATAGTATAGCCTAAAAAAAGGTATCACGCAAATAAATGAACTGACAGCATACCAATACCGGCAGCTGATGTCAAGAAACATACCACATAATATATTGACGTGTAAGATACTTTCGTATATACTTACCCCCGCAGCAAAGGACTCATAGCTCAGTTGGTTAGAGTGCCACATTGACATTGTGGAGGTCAGAAGTTCGACTCTTCTTGGGTCCACCAAAGTTTATTTACAGAGTAATTTGCCTCGCTCGGGGCTTCGCCCCTCGCTTCGGCGGGCATTTCGGCAAGATAATTCCACGGATTTTTGAAATGAAATTGCGAGGAAGGTATTGCTTGTCGGTGTTCCTGCCTGCCGGCAGGCAGGTCTGACCACCGACCACGTAAAAAACACGTGGCTGACCACGTAAAAACACGTGGCTGACTGCACTAATCTTTTTCCGACTAACGTCGAAGGTGATAACAGGTGCTTGGATACAACGTTAGGTGTTTAAACCTTCCTTTCGCAATCAATCGCCAATTTTCCCGCCGCAAGGTGGCGGTTCAAGCCGATGGTTTTGAAAAAATTTTTCATCTCGGAAAAATTTTCAGACAAAATGAGATTTTTGGCTTGGTTGGGTTCCAAAATCCATTTTCTCGTGAGTTCGAGCCAATGATTTCCTTTTCTTTTGACGATTGGCTGTTTTCTTTTTCCCATTCGTTCACTTTGGTAATATATTTTTCCCGCCAATCGTCAGGCAAAGAAACTTTTTGACAATTCTCTTTTACTTGTTCGGTTAAAACTTCCTTCCGCAATTTTGTATATTCCAGTTTGGCATATTACATTATGGAATATAACATATAAATATAAGTCAAACAAGTATGGATAAAACAATTTACACAAAAGACCACAAGTTTATCATTGAGCAATTGAAAAAAGCCCGCATTGAGGCCGGTTTTGATCAAGAAAAAGCCGCAGACCTATTAGGGAGAACGCAATCTTACATCTCAAAAATTGAAGCCGGACAAAGACGAATAGATGTCGTTCAATTAAAAAAATTTGCAAAGGCTTACAAAAAGTCGCTTGACTATTTTATTAAGAAATAAATATGACCATTACTTTACAAAAATTAAAAGAACAGTTAGAAAAAATTAAAGCGATGGGTTTTGTTAAAACTCATAGAGCACATGATACGGGCATTGGCAAAACCCTTGAGGATCTTTTAGGAATCAAGGAAAATAATTTGCGCCTTCCTGATGTCGGCGATGTTGAATTAAAAGCCAAATTAATGGATTCCGGCAGCATGCTTACTGTTGCAACAAAATCACCGGAACCAAAAGGAATAAATAAAGTCTTGTTTGAAAAATATAAATATTTAGACAAAGAGGGAAAGTATAATTTACATTCCACGGTTTGCGGCTCGCGAAAAAATCCACAATCATTTAAAGTTGTTTTTGAGGATGAAAAACTTGTTTTAAAAAATAAATCTAAAATAGCGGTATATTGGCCCATTTCTATTTTTGATGATGTTTTGAAAGCAAAATCAGATAAAATTCTATTGGCTTTTGCGGAAACAAAAGGTGAGCGAAAAACTAAAAATGAAAAATTCCATTTTATAGAAGCTTATTTACTCTCAAATCTCAATATCAATAAATTTAAGTCGGCCGTTGAAAGCGATAAATTGAAAATTGATATTAGAATAGGCGTTTATAGGAGTGGAAAGAATAAAGGAAAATATCATGACCACGGCACCGGTTTCAGAATAAATAAAAGAGATTTTTTACACCTTTTCGATAATTTTACTAAAATTATTTAGTCTTTTCTCAAAACAACAATACTCTCTTTATTCATCGTTTCCTCTAATGCTCCGACGATATTCGTGGGCGAGTTTTTAATAGGCATTCTTTTGCCGGGGATATTTCTAACAAAAACATCTTCACAAGTAAAGCCAATTTTTTCGCCCAACTCGGCGATTATAAAGTCCGTTGGTATTCTTACTTGTTTTACGAGTCGATTGCCAACAACCAAGCAAAAATATTTTTTTGGCTTTAATATTTTATGAGCTTGTTTTAAGCAATCATTCAAGCCAATATAAAAACTCAAAACATCTTTAGCTCTCTTTTCGTCTATTTTTGCGATTTTATTTAAGGAATCTTTTAAATATTTTGAATCCAGCGTATGCTCAAGGGTTTTGGTCGCTTTTCCGCCGAGTAATTCATTATCTACTCCGGAGGCTTTGTTTGGGTCTTCAAAAATATCTATCCATTGTGCGGAAAGACGAGAAAATTGGCCATAAGCAACCGTTGTTCTTGAATCTCCATAAGGCGGAGAAGTTATAATACAATCAATTGAATTGTCTTTTATACCATTGGCTTCTGAGGAATCGCCTTTTGAAAATTCCTAAAACATCGGGGTTATAAGTTTCTAATTTTTCTTTTTTTATTCTGACGAGCTTAAACTCACCGCTTTTTGTATTTGATGATAATCGCACGGTTTCGCTAAATGAAACCATAAAATAATTTCGTATATTCTCATCCTTTATTTTTGAAATTGCCCTTTTGATTTTTGCTAATTGAATGATAACTTTTTCTTTAAACCAAAAATCAATGTTATTAAAAATCGGCTTTTTTATTTCCGTTTCTTTAATTTTTTCAATTTCAAAAAGAAGTTTAAAATATTCATTCGTAAGCATTGAGGGATTGATTGGCGTTGTTTTGGCTTTCGCTAAAAAAAACGCCAAAGGATTTAAGTCGATGCCAAAAGCTTTTCTGCCTAAAAGTTTGCTTTCAACCAGTGCGGAACCAGATCCGCAAAAAATATCGCAGATCGTTTCTCCTGCTTGGCTATAATTTTCTAAAAGCCGTCTTGCGACTTGTGGAATAAACATTGCCGGATAGGTATGTATTCCGTGAGTATATGTTTTTGTTTTCTCACCCCGATAATCCCATGAATAATCTATCCTTCTAATATATTTTTCGTCTTTAACCTTTTCTTTTTCGATTTGCGTTTCTAAGTTTCTGATGATTTTTACAACGACTCCTCTAATTTCAACTTCTTCTCTATAGATAGGAAAAAGCGTTGGATTTGCCGGCTGTAATCTAATTCGGTTTTTCTCTTTGTAAAGTTTTTTGAGCGTTGCTTCGTTGTCGTCAATTATAGCAACAACTGTTTGTCCGTTATCGGCGAATTCTTGTTTTCTAATAATAACAATATCTCCGTCAAAAATTCCTTCGTCAATCATACTGTTGCCCTGGACCCTCAGCGCATAGTTTTTTCCATATTTTCCGACTTCATCTTTTGAAACAGTTATCGTTTCGTTAGGAATTTCAATTGCTTCAATCGGTTGTCCGGCGGCAATAGTCCCGACTAACGGAACCTCTATTGTTGCTTTCTCATTTCTTGCTGACACAGCTCTTGGCTGATTATATTCTTTTTGCAAATAGCCGCTTTCCTGAAGTTTTTTAACATGATGATGTGCGGTAGAAACAGAAGATAGCTTAAGGTGTTTTTTTATTTCCTCAAGAGACGGCGAAAAACCCTTCTTTTTTTCAAAAGAGGTAATAAAATTTAAGGCTTGTTTTTGACGTTTTGTGATCATAGGTTTATGGCTATTGACTTTCTATTTATTTTCGACTACACTTTAATTGTAGGTTATCGTTGAGTAGTCGTCAATAGGTAATCTATGTGGATAAATAATAATTTTATAAAACTATGGCAAAGACAAATGAGATAATAATCTCGGAAATAAAAGCATTTATGGCAAAGTGGGGCGGGCGTTATATTGATTGGTATGCGGGTATCGCTTCGGACCCAGGGCAAAGATTATTTAATGATCATGGTGTAAATGAAAAAAGTGATGGCTGGATTTACAGAGAAGCTTTCAATTCGGATTCAGCCCGTGCGGTTGAGGATTATTTTGTAAATACACTTGGAACAAGTGGTGATACAGGCGGAGGGGACAATACAACAAAATTTGTTTACGCTTACAAAAAAGCTTCTCACACAACAGAATAATTAACAAAAATATGATTATAACTAAAAAACGAATCAGAAATATCAAAGTATTAGAGGGCTTAATTAAAAAAGGTGGTAAATTTTTCGTAGGGATTAAAAACCAACCAAAATTTAATGATATTCTGCCAAAGATTGGGTTTTCTAAAAATTTTCACTCTGGCGAATCTATTTTACCTCCAGCTGTTTTTGGTCCAATAAGCCTTTACAACGCAGAAGGAAAATACAAAATACACAAAGACAAGCCAATGGAAACAGCCTACCGAACGGCAGAGTGGCATTGGAAAGAATGGCGGGGTCGCTACGATACAGTAGAACAGTCAAAGCTAGTAGATGTTCCCTATAAACGATACCCCAGAACATTTATTGAACCGCCGAGTATAGAAATTACAGCTTACTTAATGAATAGCAAAGAACAAGCCATAATTAGCCAGATTTTTGAATTAAATGAGGACAACAAAGAGAAAATAATTCATACCATAAATTTATTTTTGGAAATTTTTGGAGAATGCCAATTCTTTACTGAAAATTTAGAGGAAATTATTAAGCTTCCAATAAAGAGATTAAACTGGCGAATTTTACCGCCCGGACAAATGCCGTGGGCTAAGTTAAAAGAGGAAATAAAGCCGTTGATCAATGTTGCGCCAAAAGGAAATCAAGCTGTTATTAAATATAGACTTGAAAAAATAAACAAATACAAACCGAATTTTGCCGCGATTGGCGAAGGTGGGTTTAGAGGATATATTATTTTAGGGTTCAATCAGAGAAATATTTATACGCTTGAAAGTCTTTATTATGGAAATGCAACCTATATTTTTGGTGAAAAATGGGAAGAACTATCAAAAAAAACTAAAGCCGAAATATTGAATCAAAACCTACAGACTGATAGAATTATCCATAGAGAAGGTTGGGACGGCAAAATAGATAAGCTATTGAAATAAGATTTTGGCGGCGTGCCAGTTTTCAACTGGCACGAAATTCGGCGGCGGCGGAAAAGCGAGGGCGGGCAAAAATTCCTTCCCCCCAACCCCCTTCCTTTTTGCCCGCCCGAGCTTAAAAGTTTTTCAAAATTCGGCGTTCGGATTTTCGCTAAAAAAAGTTCGGATTTCGTTCAGCGTTCGGAGCTAAATTGTATGTTGCGAGTTTGTTGCTTCGTGCTTTTTTTTAGAAAACATTTTTGGTATAATAAATTTACAAACAAAAACAGAGAGCATCTATGAAAAAAATTTTAATCATTCCGCTAGTTTTGATTATTTTCATTGGAGGATTTTTTATTTATGAAAATTTTGGCGGAAAAATTATTGGAAATGAAAAATGTGGAGACCTAACTAGAGATGAAACTTGGGAAGGGGAAGTTAGTGTTACTTGCAGTGTAAATGTTTCAGAGGAAGCTACTTTAACGATACTTCCTGGGACAATTATAAAATTCAAGCATGATAGAAATTATAAAACTTTTGAAAGAGCAGGCTTGTTCGTTCGTGGAACAATAATAGCAAAAGGAACTTTTGAAAAACAAATTTGGTTTACTTCCGATGCCCCAGATCCTATAAATGGAGACTGGATGGGAATAACTGTTTTCAATTCCAAGAAATCCGTTTTTGATTATGTCATCGTTGAATTTGCTGAAATAGCGATTACACAATTTGATTCTTCTGTATCCGTCACTAATTCTATTATACGTTGGATAAATTCTGAAGGATTATACGCAGAACGTTCAACCCCTATTATTAAAAATAATACACTTTACGGCAATGCTTATCATGATATTGCGCTTGAACAATACAATAAAGATGCCGTTATCTCAAACAATTATTTTAAGGGTGGTCATCATGGAGTGCATTTTGAGAAGAGCGCCGGGATAGTTAAAAATAATTTTTTTGAAAATTATCGCGTTTTGAAAACAGACGATCCAGAGTTTACAATTAGTGCAGGTATGGAATCGCAGATTATTATTGAGGACAATAAGTTCCAAAATGTGGGGAAAAATCTTTTCGCTATTGATGCTAGTGTAAAGAGTACGCTCAACAATAATCAAATAGTCAGTGGCAAACAACCCCCCGTTTTTGATTACCAAGACATTAAGAATTTTGAACTTAATTATATTCCTGGTGATGAAGGAGACAAATTTCCATATATTTATGCCGAAAAAGATGAAACACGCAAGGTAATTAAAAAGATTGGGAAGGATCTTTACTTCGGATGGTCGTTGGCATATGCTGATGGGTATCTTTATAGATTTAGTTTAGGGCATGGTGAAGTTGGAGAAGATCTTGATTTTATTAAAATTAATCCAAATACTGAAGTTGTAGAAAGATTCGGGAATAACGACATTATTAGCCCGCGCGGTTTAGCTTATGACGGAGAATATTTTTATATTAATGATGGTAGTTTAAAAAAGATTTTTAAGTTTAAATTAAAAGAAAATGCAAAACCAGGAGATTTTATTGTAATAGTTGATAGCTTTGATATTCCTGATGCAGAAAAAGGCGGAACTGCCGGCTTGACTTCTGATGGTGAGTTTCTTTATTTAGTAAGCAGAACCGGCGATAAAATATGGACCTTGGACAAAAGCGGAAAAGTTGTTGGGAATATTCCCTTTTTTACTCCCGGTGGTTCTATTACCTATGCCGATGGTTATTTCTGGGTTTATGCAGGTTGTCGTAAAGGGTTATGCAAAATCACAAAGGAAGGTGAACTGGTTGGTGAAATATATCCGGCTGCCAAGGATCCTTGGGCTTTGGCCTGGGACGGAAAATATTTATGGACATTGTATAGAACTAGCGAAACATGGAATGATCCTAAAATATTTCAAGTTGAAATCCTAGACGATTCATTATGATAACGAAGAACATAAATAAAATATAATTGGGGTGGCGCATTTCGTAAAGCGAAATACGAAATTCGGCGGAGGAAAAGCGAGGGCGGGCAAACCTGCCTGCCGGCAGGCAGGAATTCCTTCCCCCCAACCACCTTCCTTTTTGCCCACCCGAGCGTTCGGTTTTGGTTTCTGCTCCGCCACTGGCGGAGCAATCAGTCGAGATTTTGTTCAAAATGAGTTCTGACTTTTTCCAATAAACACCACCAAAATCAGAAGTAACTATTCAATTCTTTCCAAAAAAAAAATATTATTTTTGCTTAACTCAGCAAAATATATTTTTCTTCACAAGAAATTAAATTCGCTTATTTAAGCCAAATTTTACAAAATTTTGAAAAAACTGAATAGTTACAATCAAAAAAGTTGACTTTTCTCGATAATCTGATATACTTTTTTTACGTAAAATACGAGCATGTAGCTCAGTTTCCCGATTGAATCGGGATCAGCCTGTGAGCCAAAGGACTCATCCGCTCTTTGACGGAGGCTGGGGCTAGAGTGTCTTGTCCGCATATATGTTTACAATATACGGGCGTGTAGCTCAGTTGGCTAGAGCGCAACACTGATAATGTTGAGGTCCCAAGTTCGATTCTTGGCACGCCCACTCCTTGATTCACTCAAGTGAATCAAGGACACTAAGAAAAGCCTCAACTGAGCCAAAGTGTTAATCACCAATTACAAAACAAAAATTCCACCTGGATCTAGGTGGAATTTTTTAATTGCACATTGATTAAATGTCGAGATTATCAATTGCACTTGTATCTACATCATCGTGAATTTTAGGAGCTGAGGCAGGAGTAGAAGAATATGAAGAAGAAGATGAAGACGCACCGTATGATCCACTACTTTGTGGTCTGCGGTGTTCACTTCCTTCCGGCTCATTAATTTTCAAATTTACAAATGCATTGTTCTTTGCGCCAACTACTTTAAGCAGGGTGCGGATTGCGCGGACAGTGTTTCCACGTCGTCCAATGACATATCCGATATCTGTAGGTTCTAGGTCCAGTGTAATAAGTACTCCACGTTCGTCGACGGTGCGAGTTGCTTTTACCTTATCTGGGTGATTCACGATCGCTTTGATCACGAACTCAATAAACTGTTGATCTTGTTCCATATCTTTCTTCAAATTACATGATTAAATAAATCTGCGTTTTATGTCATAAAACCCTCGACAAAGTCTTGCATAAATCGCTCCACTAGCATATCACTAAAACAATACCACGTCAATCGACAGCAGCCTGTGCTTCCTCAACTTCTTTCTTCTTTTTCTCCTCAGCAACTTTTTTCTTTTCTTCAATTTCCGCTTTCTTCGTATCAAGTTTCTGTGCGCGTCGATGGGTAATAGAAATTGATTTCTTTTTCTTTCCTTCAATCACGCCTTCTTTGATCAGTAAGTTGTTGACCGTATTTGAAGTCTGAGCTCCGACAGAAATCCAATACTTGATTCTGTCTTTGTTGAGTTCAAGTACTTTTGGATTCTGTGTGGGGATATAGTGTCCCAAAATTTCAAGACTTTTTGCGTGTGTATCGCGAGTTTTTTCTGAAATGACAAAACGGTATGTTGGATGTTTTGGCTTTCCGATTCGTTGCAGACGAATGATGAGCATACAATATAATTTTAAGTGTGGCTAAAACGAGAGCTTGTGACGGTTTTAGACGAGGATTACTATATCAGAAAGTAAAATTTTTGTCAAGGTTTACGCATCAAGCAAGCTAAAATGCAACCAAAGGGCTTGCATTCTGCAAACTAGAAATGCAACCGAAAATAAGGTAGGATTTGGCTGAGAATAATTCATATTAGCCAAACTACGTATGCTATCTATGGAAGCTAAAAATCAATTGGATTAGTAACAATGGAGGATATCATTTACGGACTAAAAAAGAGAAAGGAACATTATTGGATGAGTATTGTAAGACTACAGGTCAAAACAGAAAGGCGGTCATTCGAAAAATAAGAACAGGTCAATATAATTATTTTCCTAAATCCCTGTCAGATCTGACCTTCGGATTGGTTCCACTGAGTCACCACGAAGTGAGCTCAGGTCGAAAGCAGGTCTAAGCTATATTTTTATCTCAATTTTATCTCAACCATATCTCCATGTATCTCCAAACTTTAATTTCAGTCTCAACCTTTATCTCCATCCAACTTAACACTCACAAGTTTCGACATCCCATCATTCCCCATCGTCACGCCATAGAGCAGATCCGCAACATGCATAGTAACGCGATTGTGCGTAATGATAATAAATTGAGACTGCTCAGCAAGCTCATGCAAAATCTTGGTAAATCGAAGTGTATTTGCTTCATCAAGTGCGGCCTCGACTTCATCAAGCAATACAAACGGTGATGGATTGGTATGCAAGATTGCGGACAATAACGCGATTGAGGTCATCGTTCGTTCACCGCCGGAAAGCGCAGTAATATTTTTAATCTTCTTCCCCGGCGGACACGCATACACTTCTACACCTTGCAAAATTTTTTTTCTACGTTTTTTCTTTTGTTTTTCATCGTCAGTATCATCTTCCAACGTATCTGCGTTATCAGCGTCATCAGCGTTCATCCGCGTATCCGTGTCACCAGTAATTTCATCATTAACATCTTCATCACTCCCATAAATTTCCACAAGCTCCGCCTCCCCACCCTCAAACAAAATCTTAAAATATCGTGCAAATTCTTTTTTGATTTTTGCAAAACTCTCGCTATGTTTTTTTTTCATAAGCGTATCAAGCTCATCAATCATTTTATTCAAATCATGTGAAGCCTTACCCAGATCGTTGAGTTCACTATCCAATGATTCGTAGCGTGTTTTGGTTTCTTCATATTCTCCCATTACATCTTCGTCAATACCACCAATGAGTGATAACTGATATTTGAGTTTTTCAATTTCTACTTTTGCGTGATCTACTCTATCGTGACCCAATTTCATCAAGCCTTTATCCAAAATCGAACCCACACCAGATCGTAGCTCGCTAAAAATTTCTTGTTCCAAGTCTTCTCGATGTGTTTCAAGTCTGGTGATTTCGACTTGGACCGTATGTTTTTTGTCTCCGACTGTATTGAGTTCTTGTTGGCGTGTTTGCATCTCGTCTTGCAGAAAAAAAATTCGTTGTCTCTTTTTCTCTTCCTCCACATTGAGTGCTTCAATTTTTTTATAAACTGCTTCGAGTTGTGCGCTCGATGTCTTGATCTGTTGTACGATTTGTTCTTTTTCTATATTGAATTTTTGCATCATTTCTCCGTACTGATCTGGAGAAATTGAATACATCATGAGTTCTTGAGATAATGACGCAAGTTCACGAGCAATTTCATTTTTTCGAACATCAATCATGGATACTTTTTGCGCAACTACTTGCTCTTGTGTTTTATAAGTTGACAAAATTTCACGCAAGGATTCGATCTCGAGTTCTATTTTTTCAAGTTGCGTTTTGTGTTCTTGAATTTCTTTTTCCAAATTCTCAAGTGCATGCTCACCAAAATCTTGGAGCGTCCCCGCAAATGACAATACCCCTCTATTTTTTCGTCGAAATCCACCTTTCATCGAACCACTCGTTTCCATAATATCCCCTTCGAGTGTTACCATACGTACCCGACCAATCCCGATCTCACGTGCAGTCTCGATATCATCTACCACAAGTGTCGAACCAAAAACATAAGAAAAAATCGAGTCAAAAATAGAATTATAATTCACGAGCTCTGTGGCAAGTCCATGCACTCCGAGCCGACTATGCATCTCTGCTACATCACGTGGTACTATTCTACCTTGAATTTTATTGAGTGGTAAAAACGTCGCAAACCCAAGTTGTTGTTTTTTAAGAAATTCGATACATGCCTGTGCCACATGATCATCTTCGACCACGACTGAAGACAAATGTGCGTGAGCTGCGACTTCAAGTGCAAGTCGATATTTTTCATCTACCTGTGCAAGCTGTGCGACGATGCCATAGACTTTACCACCAAACACGCCATCTGTCTGTGATAAAATCGCATTGACTGCACGCAAACCTTCAAACTGTACACCATCTTTACCTTGTCTAATCTCTGCAATTTGACGATCGAGCTCAACGAATTTGCTGTGCGCATAAATTTTTTTCTGTTGTAATGCTTCAAGATCTCGAACTGTTTGTGAAATTTGTTGTTGCACCTTTGTTCGTATACCTTGCTCAGACTCAATCTCGACACTAATACTCGCATCTTGTTTTTTAAATTCTTCAATTTTATTTTCAAGCCACCCGATATTTTGTTTGCCCGCCTTACTAAATTCAGTCTGAAGTTTCCCTGCTACAATTGCGTGATCTCGTTCCAAATTATTTTTTTTCTCTTGCACGTCAGTATATTCTTTTTGTAGACTTTCAAAAATTTCATGTCTGGATTTTTCTTGCGCGAGCTCTGCAAGCTCGGTTTGTACTGCATGCAAAAATTTTTCAATCCCTATATAATGAGTGCATACTTCATCAAATTCAGCTTGATATTGAGAAACCTTTGTTGTCAAATCAGTATGCAATGTAAAATAGTACTGCTCTTGCAATTCTCGCAAACTAATTTCAACCTCTTGTCGTTTTTCCAATTTTGATACTTGTCGTTTGAGAGATTTGAGTCGCGGTTCTATTTCTTGCAAAAGTACAGTTGCTTGTGCAATATTTTCTTCGGTTCGCTTCATCTTCATGGCCGCATGATGCCGCTTAATTTGGAATTCTTTAATGCCCACTGCTTCGTCAAAAAAACTTTTTCGTTCCGCCGGAGTTTGGAGTAACAATCGATCAATAGCCCCCTGCCCGATAATTGAATAAGACCCTTGTCCAAATTGAGCCTGAGCCAACAAAATTTGTAAGTCAATAAGCCGAACTGCATTGCCGTTTAAGAGATATTCACTTTCACCAGAACGATACAATCGACGCGCAATAATAAGCTCATCATATTCTATCGGTGCGCGTTTGTCTGTATTATCAAGTACCATAGTAACACTTGCCATACTCATCTTTGCCTTGCCCTGCGACCCGGCAAAAATAATATCTTCACTTTTCTTACCACGCAAATGTTTCATACTCTGCTCACCCAAGACCCAGCGAATCGCATCAGCCACATTACTCTTTCCACTTCCATTTGGTCCCACAATCACCGTCACTCCATGTTTATTTTTTACCGGATTTGAAAACTCAAAAACAGTGCTTTGCGCAAACGACTTAAAACCATTAATTTCCATTCTTTTTACGTGCATACAAATCTTACAGATGACTGCCCTACTGGGGTAGATCCAAACAAACAGGGTATAGTATAACATTCTTATACCATCCTTGACAACTCTTTAAAATACATATACACTCATAGGCTTATATACCTATGATACGCAACTTTAAATATCCCTCTGTCGCACAAAGTGCGACGAATCTGTAAGTTCCTATGCCAATGAGAATTGCCAAACAAATCCACAACTTAATCCTCGAAAAGGATAATTTTTTGTTGGTTGCACATCAAAATCCGGATGGCGACACCTTAGGTTCAGTGACTGCCATGTCTCAAATGCTCAAAAATTTAGGCAAAAAACATACCATTTTTTGCCTCGACGAGGTACCCACACAATATCGATTTTTACCCAATTCACACTTGGTAACACATGATCCACAAATCTGGGAAAAAGAGTATGGACTCATTATTACCTGCGACGCAAGTGATATGGCTTATGCCGGCGTGGACAAATTTTTGGAAGGCAAGACAGATATCCCGCCCGTGATAAACTTCGACCACCATGCAAGTAACAAACTATTTGGTATACACAACATGGTCATTACGACCGCGTCTTCGACAACAGAAGTCTTGTATCAATATATAATGCACAACACTATCATAATGGACCCCAATATTGCCACCTCGCTACTCAATGGTCTTATCACGGATACAGGAAATTTTTCCAATTCAGGAACTTCAAAATATGCGCTCGGCATTGGAAGTAACTTGATCAAAAAAGGTGCGCGAATTAATCAGATCAGAACTCATGTACTTATGGATAAAAAAATCCCCACATTTAAACTCTGGGGAATCGTTCTGAGTAGACTGAGTAAACATGAAAAATTTGACATTACCTACACCTATATCACCAAACAAGATTTGCTTGATTGCAACGTAGATGATGAATCAGCAAGTGGCATTTCAAATTTGATGAATGATTTAAAAGAAGGCAAGGCAACGTTTGTATTGCGAGAGCGGGATAATGGAACCTATAAAATAAGTAGCCGAACCACACGTGATGATTTTGATTTATCAAAAATTGCACTTGCATTTGGCGGTGGTGGACACAAAAAGGCTGCTGGCTTTAGCGTACCTGGGCCAATCGAAGTTGCGTTAGATACAATTTGGGAGGGACTTGAAGGGTTGGTGTAAAAAAGGTATACTATTGAGTGTGTACATACAAATTACAAATTGTACAAATGTACAAATATAAGGTAATTTAATTTATTATGCAAAACGAAACCATCACTTCCCAAATCCTCATTCCAACCGTCATCGAAAAAGTAGCCGGTGGCGAACGTGCGTATGATATTTATTCTCGTTTGCTTAAAGATCGAATTATTTTTTTGGGTACAGACATAGATGATCATGTGGCAAACATTGTTATCGCCCAACTATTATTTTTGGCGAATCAAGATCCGGAAAAAGATATCAAGCTATATATCAATTCCCCCGGCGGATCTGTAACCGCAGGACTTGCAATATACGATACAATGCAATTTGTCAAACCTGATGTATCAACCATTTGTATCGGCATGGCGGCAAGTATGGCATCTGTCCTACTCGCCGCTGGAGCCAAAGGTAAACGATTTTGTTTGCCAAACGGCGAGGTTATGATTCATCAAGTCATGGGCGGCACTCAAGGCCAAGCAAGTGATATCAAAATTCATGCGGAACGAATTTTGAAAATAAAAGATAGACTCAATATTATTTTACAAAAACATACCAGTAAACCCCTTGACATTATCGAAAGAGATTCTGATCGAGATTACTTTATGAGTGCAGATGAAGCGGTAAAGTATGGACTCGTAGATAAGGTGATCGCATGACATTGATTACACTAATTTTACTAAGATTTCGCAGATTTAAAAAGACTTCCAACAATTGATGGATGAGGGTCTTTATAATCAGTGAAATCCAAAATAATCTGCGTAATCGCAAACAAAAACCCCGGGTTCTACCCGGGGTTATTACCATATAAGGTGATACCTTACCTGTACCCAAGAAGGTGTATTTTAGGTCAGAAACGAGCCATAGCCTGCTTTAGCCTGAAACACACCCCCATGCTTGTCGTGGATACAGGGTAATATGTACTTAGTTAACTAAATCCATACTTACTCTGAACCCGCAGACCAACTCGTAAAGAGTTTCACACACACGAGAATACTATCAACTCTGGTAAGATATACTATGTGTCAGTTTGTATATATCCCATGCCTTGTGTGGGTTTGTCATTTAAATAACTGAGAATAATAACATGATTTTGCTTTTTTGTCAAGCTAAATCTGTGTATAAAACAAAAATTTGGCTTAATTAAGACAAAAAATAAAAAATGTCCATCATTAAAGATGAACATTTTATATGTAGCAAGAGAGATAACCTCAATGCCATAGGTGATAATAAGGTTCTCTGCTCGCTACAGAAAATAGTATAGCACACGCCGTATAAAACACAACATTGATTTCACTGATTATAAAGAGAAAACCCCGGTCTTGCGACTGGGGTTTCCTTTAGACGTTTAGGTCTTACCTTAGTATCACCATAGCTACGATAGCATATTTTAGGGGTTTTGTCAAGAATGTGCTTTCGGCAGGAATCGAACCTGCATTGCAAGATCCGCAATCTTATGTCCTATCCATTGAACGACGAAAGCTAAAAACACACACACTATACAATAAAAAAACAAAACTGTCAATCCAACAGTTTTGTGTTAATGTTTTAATGCTTTAATGTTTTTATGTTTTTATGAATTTAATGTATCCTCCACTTCCGCGCAAACATATCACTAAAAGGTTCTTCTTCTTTCTCCAGATCCTCTTCCATAAACTCCCGCAAGGTCATGCGGACTTCATTTGGATCCATGTCCATGAGCGGTACGCGGATAGTGGGGCGGGTGAGACTATGTGTCTCAACATAGAGCATCTTTGCGTCGTCATGAGGATTGAAAATAACATAAAATTTATCAAACTCTGAAAATGTATAAAATCTATTATTGATCACGAGTCCCATATCCGTAATACGAAATGGAATAATAATCGGCTCTTGATGCGACTGTAAAAAAATGATTATTCCAAAAAGCACAATAATAAGCGCGAACAAAAAATTCCCGGTAAAAATTGCGTATGCGATAAATGCAAGACTCAAAATTCCCATGATTACAAACCATGCAGTATTTCGCACATGCTGTTCATACTCCGGCACACTCCATTCATGAAGTACCTCTCCTACAAATGAATTTTCATCAATAGTTTTTGGCATACGTTCTTTTTTAAGGACAGATGAAGTATATCACAATTCTCATCAGTCAACAATGTTTTTCACCTTACCACCCTATCACCTGACCACCTACCAATCACGTCACCGTCTGGTCAGGTGGTACAAAATTGCTAAAACGCCTTTTTTCTGTTACACTTATCTCGTAATTATGGAAACACAACTGCCTCCCTCACATATCAATTTTTTACATCGGAAAACCTTATATCCGGAACAAAAACCAAGACAAAAAAAGTGGCTTTTTTTGTCTATTCTTATCTTAATTATTGTGTTAAGCATCTCTGGATATGCATCGGCAAACAAACATAAAAATTTTGACCCGATAGACTATGATCCCGTAACGCTTGAACCAAAAAAACCTGAAGGATTATTCAAAAAAATCAGTTATTTAGTATTCAAAAAAGAGACTAAACTCGAAGGCCACAAAGATGACCGAATCAATATGCTGTTGCTCGGTATTGGAGGGCCCGGACATGAGGGACCGTATCTATCTGACACGATAATGCTTGCAAGTATCAGACCCTCGCACAATGACATCGCGCTCATTTCTATCCCGCGAGATATGGCAATCGAAATACCTGGCTATGGAGTTCAAAAAATAAACCACGCCAATGCATATGGTGAAAAAGAAAAGGAAAATTGGGGTGCGGCATTTGCGACCGAAGTGATCAAAAAAGAATTTAAGATTGATATTCCCTACTATATTCGACTGGATTTCAAGGCATTTGAAGAAATTATAGACGAAGTGGGCGGGGTGCGTATCGATGTTGATCGGGCATTCACCGACTATATGTACCCTGCGCCAAATGAACTATATCAAACACTTATATTCAAACAAGGACCGCAAACCATGAATGGAGATACTGCACTCAAATTTGTGCGCTCTCGTCATGGCAATAATAGCGAAGGATCAGACTTTGCGCGCGCGGCTCGCCAGCAAAAAGTGATCCTTGCACTCAAAGAAAAACTACTGTCCTTTAGTACCCTTAGCAACCCGCTTCGAATCAAAAATGTCATGGACTCACTTGAGCGGCATATGACCACAAATATGGAGTTTGATGAAATTTTGAGTTTTACAAAAATTGCCCGTG
Organism: Candidatus Magasanikiibacteriota bacterium; assembly: GCA_016182415.1. GTDB lineage: Bacteria > Patescibacteriota > Patescibacteriia > Magasanikbacterales > UBA922 > JACPGR01. The sequence continues at coordinate 1,004 of JACPGR010000035.1, read as the reverse complement.
GACTTAATACCAATGAAATACGCACGCTTGTGCTTGATACGAGTGTTGGTGGATATTTGATAAATACCACGGGCGCTGATAATGCATGGCTGCTTTCACCACGAACTGGAAATTACGAAGAAATAAGTTCGGCAATACAAAATATTTTTGAAAATACTGAAATTTCTACACCCCACATTGATACGACACCAATTCAAGAAAAACCATCGTATAAAGATGTAACAATTGAAATCCAAAATGGCACCTGGAACGCAGGGCTTGCAGCTCGACTCAAACAACGGCTGATTGATGAAGAATTTTATGTCGAAGATATTGGAAATGTAGATCCGGAAATCAAGCCTATAGACCAAAGCGGTATATACGTGGTATCATCTAAAAACTCCACTAAAGTCCTACAAACACTTGCGGACAAACTACACATTAGCATCCGAAAAGATGAGCCAGTCCCCTTGATCAAAACTGCAACTACCACAGATATTCTCATTGTTGTAGGGAATGATTTTGTGGAGTAAAAAATAATTAATTACTGTGAATTACGAACCTATGAAAAAAATAAGCACACAAAATCTCCCTACCATCGTGCTCATCGGTCGTGCCAATGTCGGCAAATCAACCTTATTCAATTCTCTGATTGAACAACACAAAGCAATCGTATCAGACATTGCCGGGACAACACGCACAAACAACGAGGGTCTCTTGATATGGCGCGGAAAAGAAGCGCATCTCATAGATACCGGCGGAGTTGATAATGATGAAAATGAACGTTTTGCCTCTGCAATTATTGCACAAGCAGATATGGCTCTCAAACAGTCAGACATGATCATCATGCTCACGGATGCAAAAATCGGAGTCATGCCGCAAGAAAAAGAGCTTGCAAAAAAACTTACACAAACCTACAAAGATAAAAAAATATATTTACTTGCAAATAAAGCAGATACAAAAAAAATAGAAATGAATCTAGGTGAAAAAGAATGGATGTCTCTTGGTTTGGGAATGCCGATCCC
>JACPGR010000034.1 GCA_016182415.1 Candidatus Magasanikiibacteriota bacterium | reverse complement strand
GGACGGCATACACATATGCCGTCCCTAACGGGACTTGTATATGAAAACATGAATATGTACAGGCAATGAATTGCCTGCCTAACATATTTCACCCCTACGGGGTTTTAGCTGAACTTTATATTGTTTGGAAATCATTTTTTTTTGGACTCTTCTTGTATTATACAGGACTCTTTCGGGCTCATTTTGCGTTAGAAAGAGTTTTGATTTGAGGCTCATTTTGTATTGTACAAGACTAACACGAGCAAATGCTAAGAAAAAATATATGGAACTGACGAGCTGGAAAGATACTCCGGATGGGAAAATTCAAATGTTTGATGTCTCTGTGGCAAAAAATTATTTGACAGAAACAGAACTGTTTTCTCTGGAACGAATGGTGTCGGCATATCTCGATATAGCCGAAGATATGGCAACACGTCACATCCCTATGACCATGACAGATTGGGCAGAGCGACTGGATCGATTTATCCGTATGACAGATAGGAACGTGCTTTCCGATGCGGGCAAGGTCACTCATGAACTGGCAAAAGAATTTGCCGAGACAGAATTTGAAAAATACCGTATTGTGCAAGACCGATTATTTGAAAGTGATTTTGATCAGTTTGTACAACTCGAAAAAAAAGTAGAGAAAAAAAATAAAGAATAAGTAAAAACACTATGAAAAACGACTTGGAGTGAAGGAGGTAGACAATATCCAAAAATTGTCAGATGCTCTGTAAAACACACAATCGAGCAAAAGGGAATCGATAGAATTGCTGTATATGCATGAAATACAAGACAACATATTAAAATTACTAGATACCACTGATTTATCCTGTTTGTCATTGCGTCAAATCGCTGAAAAGATAGGAGTGATAGGTAGTCCACAAAAAATTAAACATCATTTGGATCAGCTCGCAAAAAAAGGCTTCATTAGAATAAACCAAACAGGCAATAAACTAGAAAGAATTGGTAGTGGCATACACGATACGAGTATCTTCATTTCATTGCCGATTTTAGGTAGTGCCAATTGTGGTCAAGCACTTTCTTTTGCTAATAATCACGTAGAAGGCTATCTAAAAGTTACCAAAACTATTTTGGGCGACTTGATAAAGAATGTAAAAAATCTGTTTGTAAGGAAGATTTGGACAATTATACGATTGCAGGCAGAGTCGTACGGATTATGAAACAACCTGATGACTTAAGAGACTGAGAAAATGTAGCACTGGAAGACACCCTGAAAGAACTTGGCCCGATGTCAGATGAAGAACACAATTATTATATGAATTTAGAAAAGAGAGACCAGCCATAATAATTGAAAATAGCATTCAAATCATAAGAAGTAGTGGTATTACCGTGTTACCAACTTACTTCAAATACAAACAATTATCTAGATGAAGATATCTTTGTTTCTACAGATCAGTACAATAATCTTGCCTCAGACTCTATTGCAAAGGTTCATCATATTCAGACTTTTGATAAAGCTCGTTTGAGTCCCTGCGGGGACATCACAGGGCGAAACATAAGGAATATATCTTTTTTATTGTGAAAACCACTGCGGTTTTCACACTTTCCCTCAAGGAAACCCTGTGAGTCCTGCGGGACATCACAGGGAGTTCTTTTTCATTAAAATTACACTTTAATTTGTGAGATTTACATATATACTTTACTTTGGTCAGCAGGTTTTTTTATTTTTATGATCTACTATTACTACACTACAATAAACAATACATATGCCTCAGAAAAAAATACAAAAAGATATCATCATCTACCAAACTAAATCCGGAAAAATAGAATTTCGGGGTGATTTCACACATGAGACAGTATGGGCAAGCCTTGATCAAATATCAAATCTTTTTGGTCGCGACAAATCAGTAATATCTCGTCACATTAAAAATATATTTAAAGAAGGAGAACTCAAAAAAAATGCAGTTGTTGCAAAAAATGCAACAACTGCTAAAGATGGAAAAACATATCTTGTTGAGTATTACAACCTAGACGCGATAATATCAATAGGATATAGAGTCAACTCAAAAACCGCCACGCATTTCCGAAAATGGGCTACCAATATTCTTCGAGATCACATCACTACAGGCTACACCATCAACAAAAAACAAATCGTCAAAAATTATGATGCGTTCATGGAAAATGTCTCAAACATCCAACAATTACTTCCAGAGCATGTAGTACTGGATCCGAAAGCAATTCTCGATCTTATTAAAGAATTTGCAAGCACCTGGGTGACGCTTGATGCCTATGATAAAGAAAAGCTTACTCCAATCGGCACGACAAAAAAATCTATCACGCTCTCAGCACAGGCACTCGTCAAGGCTATTGAAACCTTACGTCACGAACTGATACAAAAAGGTGAAGCAAGCGATCTATTTGCACAAGAAAAAAATCCTGGGGCTATAGAGGGTATTTTTGGAAATGTCATGCAGACATTTGGAGGCAAACCAGTATACCCGACAGCCGAAGAGCGTGCCGCTCACTTGCTTTACTTTATGGTAAAAAACCATCCCTTCACAGATGGAAACAAACGATCCGGTGCGTTTGCCTTTGTGTGGTTTTTGAGAAAAACAAAAATACCCGGAGCAAAAAATATCAATGCAAGTGCGCTCACTGCGCTCACACTTCTTATCGCGAAAAGTCTCCCAAATAAAAAAGACCAAATGATTGCGCTCGTTGTCACACTACTTTCCACACAACGAATCAAAAAATAAAAAAACTCTTACCTTTTATGATATACTTCTAGCAAATAATCTTAATTCTTCAATCTTGAATCATAATCAATTATGTTCACCAAAATAAACTCCGCTGCAATACTTGGACTCGACTGTACACCCATCACCGTCGAAGTAGATGTATCCCCAAGATGGCCTGGATATCAGATCATCGGACTACCCGACACGGCAATTCAAGAAGCAAAACAACGCATCCGAACTGCATGGAAAAATACTAATTTGCAATTTCCAAATAATGCAGGCATCGTCATCAACCTTGCGCCGGCAGATGTACGAAAAGAAGGCTCGGCGTATGATTTGCCGATTGCAATGGGTATGTATGTCGCAATTGAGGAATTGGAGAATCTTGACTTACGCAATGCATTGTTTGTCGGTGAACTTGCGCTTGATGGAAGTTTACGACATACCACCGGCATTTTGCCATTGGCAATTTTTGCAGTCAAACATGGCTACACGCGACTCTTTGTTCCGGCACTCAATGCAAAAGAAGCATCTATCATTCCTGACATGAGGGTCTACCCGGTATCTACCTTTCAAGAACTCATCCATCATCTCACGGGTGTTTTGGAAATACAGGCACTTCCACATATTACACTCGAACAATTTTTCAATACAACTGAATATGAAATGGACATGGCCTATGTAAAAGGTCAAGAATTTGTAAAACGTGCACTTGAAATTGCAGCAAGTGGCGCACATAATATCTTGCTCTCAGGTCCGCCCGGTTCGGGAAAAACATTACTTGCGCGAACACTGCCGACAATACTTCCCAAAATGTCGACCAAAGAAGCCATTGAGGTAACAAAAATATATTCCGTCGCAGGGCTATTGCCGCCTGACAAACCAATCATCACCGAACGACCTTTTCGATCTCCGCATCATTCAGCGTCCGGAGTGGCACTCGTAGGCGGAGGAAAATTTCCACGGCCTGGAGAAATATCTCTTGCACATCGAGGCGTATTATTTCTCGATGAATTTCCCGAATTCCCCCGCATCGTACTTGAAAATCTACGTCAACCACTCGAAGATGGTATTGTTACCATCTCACGCGCGCAAGGTACGATTAGTTTTCCCGCGCATTTTACACTTGTCGCAAGCCAAAATCCATGCCCCTGTGGCTATGCAAGCGACCCGGACCGAGCTTGCAGTTGCAGCCCGATGCAAGTGGATAGATATCAAAAAAAAATCAGTGGCCCACTCTTAGACCGTATTGATTTGCATGTCGAAGTACCTCGGGTTGAATTTGATAAACTCGCGCAAAGTGAACTTGCAGAAAGCTCTGCAAAAATTCGAGAACGCGTTGAACTTGCCCGCGACCGACAAGCACATCGATTGAGAGGAACGGCCTATAGTTCAAATAGTGAAATGAAAAATAAAGAGATAAAAGAATATTGTCGACTCAATGAAGATTCTACAAACTTGTTACGACAAGCGGTAACACAGATGCATCTCTCCGCTCGTACCTATCATCGAATTTTAAAACTCGCTCGCACCATCGCAGATCTTGATAACAAAGACAACATCGAGACAACACATATTGCTGAGGCACTACAATATCGCTCGAAGATTTAAGATTAATCCCAATTTAATCGGGGAAGATTCAAAATTATTATACTATATAGAGGAGTAAGGCTATTGGTGTAAGGGGTTAGAATGTTTAACGACGCACATACGCAAGCGGATTTTGTCTATTTCCATTTATCCGAACTTCAAAATGTACATGCGGACCTGAAGAATTTCCCGTGCTCCCAATAGCCATAATCGTTTGTCCTTGCGTTACATACTCTTGAGCTGAAACATATAATTGTGATGCATGCGCATACAGCGTGGTAATCCCATTGCCATGGTCAATATGCACATAACAACCAAATCCATAATTCCACCCGCATTGAGATACGAGTACTGTACCGGATTTTGCCGCATATACCGGCGTACCTACAGGTCCGGCAATATCAAGCGCAAGATGTCGCCATCCATAATATTGTGTGATCGTCGACGCAGCTGTCGGCCAAATATATCCAGATCCGGCAGGGGCTGAGACAGATGGCGGAGGTGCAGCCAAATTTTTTATTCCCGATGGTTTTGGCGTCGCGATATAGACCGGAGTTTTGTAGACTGGCTGTGGTTTGATTCCGCCGGGAACAAATAATGTTTCACCAACTACAATATCCGCTCCATCTTTTTGAAGTCTATTAACCGTAATAATATCATCAATCTCCGCTTCATATACATGTGCGATTTTTGAAACAGTGTCGCCCGACTTAACCGTATGGATCACTCCATCAGCAGGCAAAATAGCAAGTTTGTCATCCGGACGAATATAGGATCGCTCAGTTAAATCATTTGCCCACAAAATAGTATTTACATTCAGATGAAATTGTTGTGCGATTGTTCCGATAATGTCGCCAGGCTTAACTTCATAATATACAATCTCGGTCCGAGCCACACCAAGCGAATCAGCGGATCCATTGATATCTTTGAGATTAACACCCGGCATAATAATGGGTTTAGTCAATGCCTGACCTCCCATTGCAGTTCCTGAGAGTTCATCGATTTTGAGGGAATTTGCTTGAGTGCCGCTTGAATTGGCAATAATGACTCCATCTTTCCACGATCCCGAGACTTTAGAATCACCTACAAATTCGTCAATAGATATTTCCTCGTAATATTCAAAATTTTGATCCCCTGGTCCCACGATTTCATACAGCAAAGTTTTTCGTCCGGGTATATCTTTGTATTCTTTGGTATACAATTTTGAATGCGGTGCCATAATAAAGAGTACCATAATAAACAACGCAATCTGCAAGGTACCTCGTCTGCCAAAAAATTCAAGTCTGCTTTCTTTACGCGCAAATGATAATCTTTGTAAATTTTTTTTGGTATAAAAAATAATTTTGAATAATGCAAACCCGAGTGTCCGCGTATACCCCTGATCAACATAGACAAAAAAATGCTTCAAAACTCGAAATAGCCCAAACAATCCTCGCTTGGCATAAACCAGCCCCTGAAGTACACGCAAGAGTAATTTGTATTTATTGATTTGCATACAAGACAAAAGATAGTATACCTAAAATTGATTATAAAATCAACCCAAAAAATGCGTAACCACTTGAAAAAAAGAAAATCTTATGATATCCTTTCGTACATGGTACGGTAGCCAAGTGGTAAGGCAGAGGTCTGCAAAACCTCTATTCGCGGGTTCGATTCCCGCTCGTACCTCTCTTTTTTAGCAAGACTGTCTTTAATGAGACAGTCTTTGTTTTCTATATAGACTTTTAGAAGCCAGATGCTAGATGCGAGAAGATAATTTCCACTTCCAGTTTCTGACATCTGGCTTTCTAGCTCAGCACATCAAATCTTAAAAACAAAAAACGGACTCTTATCAAATCCGTTTCTATTGGCTATAAACTAAATTACCGATAATATATCTCCATCTTCACTCGCTTCACCCCAAAGTTTTTGGCTTCAAGACGAGTCGGCATCCAGATATCGCCACGGCCATAGCCATAACGGGCATTCATACGATCACGGACCGTAAAAATTTTGTCTCCGTACAATTCAGGAAATTTAACTTTGGTTCCTAAGGGAAGAAAATTGGTAGCAATTGTATCTTGAGCACCCGTCTTTGCATAATTCTGACATAGATCATAGGTAGAGTCTGCAGGAATACATGGAGTTGAGTCAGTTTGAGCTACATCACTAGAATATGCCGTTATGACAGCAGTAATCACACGTCTTGGCTCCATATCTTCCACAACAGGAAATGAAACGCTTGTGGCCTGCACCTCCTCAGTATTGCCAAAAATTTGGCTAAATATAGACAAAGAAAAGCCTTCTGCATCTGCAACCTGAGGAAACAAGGAACTGAGAATTAAAGATATTCCAACAACAAGAGACATTGAGATGCGAAAAAGCCTAGTATATCGCGTATTTTTTATTTTTATTTGCATATTTTTAGCTTAAATTAGCTAAATTTATATTTTTACTATTCATTCGTTTAAATTAAAAGAGTACCTGTAAGTACTCCTTTTTGATGACGCTTTATTATACCACAAAATGGCGTTTTTGTCAATAGTTTGATATACTGTGTTCGATACAATCCCGAACATGGATTAATGAAATTGCGAGAAAGGTATTGCTTGTCGGTGTTCCTGCCTGCCGGCAGGTAGGTCTGACCACCGACCACGTAAAAAACGTGACTGACTGCACTAATCTTTTTCCGACTAACGTCGAAGGTGATAACAGGTGCTTGGATACAACTTTAGGTGTTTAAACCTTCTTTTTGCAATAAAACTTATGCCAATTTCAAATCTCCAAAAAAGATCATACGGATACGTACACAACAAACAACAGAAGTCCAAATCTCCAAAACGTACACGAGGCGCTGTAACACGATTAACGAAAAAATACAATCTCACGCGTGTTTTTTTACTTGGAACCCTGGGTATTTTTGTGCTCGGATTTTTGATGATCACTGTTCTATTTGCGTGGGCCAGCAAAGATCTGCCGGATCCAGATAAACTTACGGATCGAACTGTTGCACAAAGCACAAAAATTTATGATCGAAGCGGTGAACACGTACTATATGAAATATACGCGGACGAACGACGCACGATTGTTGAACTTGAAGAAATTCCACAAGCATTAATTGATGGACTTATCGCGACAGAAGACAAAGTTTTTTATGAACACAAAGGTATCCGCCCACTTTCGATTATTCGTTCAGTTATCACGGGAATTTTTACGAGCAAACGAGTTGGTAGCGGTGCATCTACATTGACTCAACAGCTCGTCAAAAATGCAATCCTCAGTGCCGAACGATCCTATATTCGAAAACTTAAAGAGGTGATTCTTACCATTCGGCTGGAACAAAAATATACTAAGGATCAAATCCTCAAAATTTATTTCAATGAAATTCCATATGGCTCTACCAACTATGGAGTGGAATCAGCCTCACAAAATTATTTTGGTAAACATGTCTCAGATCTTACACTTGCTGAATCTGCAACCCTAGCAGGTTTTCCAAAAGCACCTTCAAAATATCTCAATGATCCTGAAGCACTAAAATTTCGTCGAGATTTTGTGTTGCTACGCATGCAAGAAGAAGGGTATATCACTGAGGATGAAAAGAATCTCGCGCAAGCAGAGCCACTTACCATCAAACAACGCTATGACAATATCGAAGCACCACATTTCGTAGTAGATGTACGAGAAGAACTTGAAAAAAAATACGGAAACGCTTTTGTACAAACAGGTGGGCTTAAAGTTATTACCACACTTGATTGGGACAAACAACAAATCGCGGATGAAGTAATCAAAGAGTCTGGAGAAAGTCTTGATAAAGCGCAGGCCAACAATGTCGCACTTGTATCGATTGATCCAAAAACAGGTCAGATATTAGCAATGATCGGATCAAGAAACTTTTGGAATGATGAAATCGGTGGACAATTCAATGTCGCCAGAAAAGGAATACGACAACCCGGATCATCCTTTAAACCAATCATTTATCTCGCTGCATTTGAAAAAGGATATACACCAAATACCATTTTATTTGATGTGATAACTAATTTTTCAAGTGGAAAACCATATATACCAAAAAATTATGATTCAAAAGAACGAGGACCACTCACGATTCGAACCGCGCTCCAAGGTTCACTCAATATTCCTGCAGTAAAAGTGCTATATTTAATTGGAGAAAAACAAGGCGTGGAATTTGCCAAACGTTTTGGATATAGCACACTTGATGATGATGATTTCGGTTTGAGTTTGGTATTGGGTGGAGGAGAAGTAAAACTTATTGATCACACAAACACCTACGCCACGTTTGCAAACAATGGATTACAATTTAAACCGGTGAGCATTCTCAAAGTCGAAGATGCGAGTGGAAAGGTACTTGAAGAATGGAAAAAAGAAAATGGCAACCAAGTAATTGACTCTAATTTTGTCGCAACACTATCAAACGTTTTGAGTGACGATGCCTCTCGAGCGTATATGTTTGGTGCGGGCGGGGTACTTACCTTGCCCGGCAGACCTGTGGCCGCAAAAACCGGAACAACAAATAATTACGTCGACGCATGGACCATGGGCTATACCCCAAGTCTTGTGACCGGTGTGTGGGTAGGAAACTCAGACAATACTCCGATGTCGGCGGGAGGTACCATGGTCGCTGCGCCGATTTGGAACAAATTTATGAAGCGCGCGCTTGAAGGGACTCCGGTAGAATATTTTCCTACGCCACCTGAAAATAAAAGCACCAAACCTATTCTCAATGGCACGACTGAAGGTACTATCAAATTAAGTATCAACAAAATGACCGGCAAAATCGCGACCAGCTCAACTCCTGCTCAATATATTGAAGAAAAAACATACCTGCAACCACATTCAATTTTATACTATGTTCAAAAAAATGATCCGACCGGCGATCCACCCGAGCATCCTGAAAATGACCCACAATATCAGGCATGGGAGCAAGGCATCCAAGATTGGATTACACGAAAAAAAGAAGCTGAACCTGAGTGGAATGTAAGTTTTGAAGAACCACCAAATGAATATGATGATGCATATTCAGTTGAACTGCTCCCTACACTTGAAATCTCAAACCCCTACGACGGACAAGTAATATCATCTCGACAAATTAATACAAGCATCACCGTAAGTGCTCCACGCGGTGTGACAAAAGTGATATATCAACTCGATGGAGTCTATATTGGAGTTGTGACAGAACATCCATTCAACCTCAATTATTATGCAGAAAATTTAGAACCGGGTGAACATATACTTAAAATATCGGCCTATGATGATGTAGGAAACAAAATGGAAAAAGAAATTAAACTAATTCTCGACGCCGACCCCATTCCTGCCGGAGTTTTGTTTGCCAATGATTATTCAAAACTTCCTTACAATGCATTCCCCAAAACAATTGTGCTCAAGCACCATAAATTAAATGAGATTGAAAAAGTAGAACTCTATATTGAAAAAAATGGAACCAAACAACTTGTCGCGGGTACGGAAGATTTTTCAAATCTATTTAATAATCAAATTTTACTCACATGGTCACAGGCTCCGGAAAAAGGAACTTATACTTTGATTGTGGAAGTAGTGTTGCAGGGTGAAGGAAGTAAGGTGACGGATCAGGTGGTGACGGTGATTGAATAAAAAATATAATAAAAAACACTTGATTATTCAATCGACATCTTCAGGATTAATTCCTTGTTGTTTGTAGTAACAAAGAGCAGCCCGCGAGTGACGAAGCTGTGCCTCGTCGAGCCCTGTTTTGAATCCATCAGCCGTGTCGTACATCTCACAGGCGAAAAATGTTCCCACCATGATGAGTGTCCAAACCGGCCACAACATCACACTGGTAACACTTAGTAACAAGATATACATCATGACAAACGATATCTTGAATGAAAGATACATCCAAAATGTCACTGACATCGCCACCTCAACAAGCTTTGCAGGAACACCGCCAAAACTGACTCCAAACCAAGCACTACCAAGTAGAAGGACAGGACTTATCATTGTAGTAAGAAGCCCGATACGCACAGACTCATCAAGATCAAACACACCCAAAGACATCGGAACAAGAAAGATGGTTGTCCACCAATAAATCTTTCTATGTTTCTTTATATTATCTTGAATGAACAACATCTCCTCTGGCGCAAGATCAGAACGAAAAAATCTTGCGAGTACAACATGACGCATCAGGATGTTGAATGGATCTATATAGTTCATAAAAATATGAGTCAATACCACAATTTTTACTGCCGTATCGGCATCACAATATATAAATAATTTTCTTTCCCTTTTGGACGAAACAGACACGGTGCGTCGGCACTCGTTACATTGAATTCCGCTTCTTCAGACTGCATGTGTGATAAGCCATCAAGCACATAGCGATGATTGAGCAAAATGGAATTTTCATCCCCGCTCATGTGCGCGTCTACCTCAGAAGAATGCTCACCTGTTTGTGTACTCATGGATGACACGCCGATGGTACTTTGGGAAACATTTAAATCAAATGAAACAGCATTTACACCTATTGTTGTAAAAATACTCGCAGCTTTTATTTTATTGACCATTGCGTCAAGTGAAAAAACTGCGCGTGTCTTGAAATCTTTCGGAATAATCTGCGCATAGTCCGGATATTTTCCATCAATAAGCCTGCTCGTCATTTCAAAATTATCATAACGAATCGCAATTTGATTGTCACTCACCCATAGACGCACCAAGTTTTCTGATTCATGCATTTTTCCCAACTGGAGTAATCGGCTCATTTCTTGAGCCACACGAGCAGGCACAATACATGACACATCACTATCAACCCCTTGTTTTATGTCTACACGCGCTTCCGCAAGACGATATGAGTCTGTCGCTGCCATGAGTAATCCATCGAATCGTTCATTTTTGAATGAAAAAAATACACCGGAAAGTTCTGGACGTATTTCGTTTTTAGCCGCTGCTATCACCGTTCGCGAAATGCTATTTCGAAATTCCTCAACATCGAATGTATATGCATGTTGTTCATCAATATCAGGAATAACCGGATAATCCTCAGCAGAGACACCTTTTATTTTGGTACTTGAATTTCCACACTGCACCAAAAGTTCATTATTTTTGAGTTCAAGATCAACCTGCTCGCTTGAGAGCAATCGAACATATTCACTCAAAGTCTTTGCAGGTACCGTAAATTCTCCCGTCTGTTCAACCTTTGCACGTAAATGAGTTTTCACCGCAATCTCTAAATTGGTTGTACATAACTCAATGCCAGACTCTTGCACCTTGAGTAATACATTTTCCAAAATTGGCAAGTTTGCATGTTTTACGGCAAGTGAACTAACAAGATCAAGCGAATATACAAAATTTTCTCTCATGCAGGTAAATTTCATATGGTATGTCAGTTATTCACAAGTTTATCTGGTTATATATTAGTTTATTATATTTTATTTTTAAACTTGTAGTTATAATAAGTCCTGTGGATAGTGTGTAAAAGTCTATTTTTGTTCTTATGTTAGCTGTTTTTTAGTAATTGATTATTGTTGATAATTTTTTGTAACATGTGTATATCTGTGTATTTTTTTTTGGTATGTGTATAAGTAATTTTTTTGTGTATAACTTTTTGAAGTTATTTGCAGGTTTTGCACACATTATGTCCCTACGTTTGAACTCGTCTAACTTATTGAATTTGCGTATAATCGTTGTTTAATCATGTCAATATCTTGTTTTAGTTTAAGGTCATTCTCAATTTCTGCAAGTATTTTGGTATGTGCATGCATTGCAGTCGTATGGTCCCTGCCGCCAAGCTCATCGCCAATACATGGATATGAGAGTTTTAGTTCTTCACGCAATAAATACATAATGATTTGTCGTGGAAAAGCCAATCGTTTTTCTCTGCTTTTTCCTGCAATGTCCTCAACTTGAATATCAAAATATCTGGTAACTTCTTTGATGAGTTCTCGAGGAGTAAGTGATCTCCGCATATTTTGTTCATGGAAACTGCCAAGTATTTCTTTGATTGAATCTTCCGTTGGTTTGATATTTTTTATTTCGTGATATGCAACAACTTTATTGAGTGCGCCTTCCAGTTCTCGAATATTACTTTGGATATTTACGGCAATGGTGCGCAACATTTTTTCGTCCGTATTCAAATTTTTTTCTTGCATTTTCTTTTGGAGAATCGCAAGCCGTGTTTCAAGATCAGGTGCTGAAATATCAACGATCATTCCCCACTCAAGCCGACTGCGCAAACGATCCTCGAGTCCAGGGATCGCTTTTGGAGGGCGGTCGCACGTGATGACTATTTGTTTTCCTTGTTGGTAGAGTTCATTGAAGGTGTGAAAAAATTCTTCTTGGGTTTGTTCTTTGCCGCCGATAAATTGAATGTCGTCGATAAGGAGTAAATCTACATTTCGATACTTATCTTTAAATTCTTTGGCACGCCCTTCTTTGACTGAAGAGATAAACTCATTAGTAAATTTTTCAGAATTTACATAGAGAATTTTTGTTTGTGGATTATTTTTGAGTATTGTATGCCCGATAGCTTGAATAAGATGTGTTTTGCCCAGCCCCACGCCACCGTAGATAAAAAGTGGATTGTATGCATCTCCCGGGCGCTGGGTAACTGCCTGCGAGGCAGCATGCGCAAGTTCATTTCCTTTTCCCACCACGAATGTTTCAAAAATATATTTCTGGTTGAGTCCAAATTGTTGGATCATTGGATTTTTTTTGGGGGGAGTGTAGAGGGGTGTACTACTCGTCGAAACTTTTTGTCCGTCATGCGGGGTGCACTCTGTGTCTTTGATATTTTTGATATTTTCCACATGATACTCAATTTTTTTTACACCTTTTCCGGTAATACGTTCAAGTACTTGGACGATTTTGGAGTGGTATTTTTTTTCTAGCCAGCTTTTGGTAAAGGTGTTGGGAACGCATATAATTACATGGCCATTATTGTATTGTACAATGCCCGTGCTTTTAAACCACGTAGTAAAATTAGCCTTAGATAGGCTAAGTTCAAATTCAGCGAGGACTGCTTGCCATATCTCATGATTGGTCATATGTGGTTTGTTTTGTTGGATTTTTTTATAAGTTTTTCTATTGTATCACAAATTACCAATCTAAAAAATGCTTTAAAGTAAGCTACTAGTGTATAGTATGGGGATATTATGTGGATAGTGTGGATAAGTTTTCGTCCTTACTCCTGACCCAACCAGTGAGTCGGGGTATGGGTATTGGAGTAAAGAGTAAGGGGAATGCCTTGACAAAAAGCTAAAATTTGTTTATACTCTCAGCACTTATAAGAACTAATAGCTACTCTAAAAAAAGATATGCCTAAACGAACGTATCAGCCAAAAAAACGAAAACGCGCTAAAACGCATGGTTTTTTGGAACGCATGATGACCAAAAACGGCCGAAATGTCCTCAAACGCCGACGTGCCAAGGGGCGAAAGAAGTTGACTGTCAGTGATCAACTTGTAGGGAAACGAACGCGAAAGACTCGGTAATTATCTTCAAACATATATATCCCCCGAAAGGGGGTTTTGTGTTATACTTTACATGCGAATTACGAATGGTACGAATATACGAATAGTGGTTGTATAATTCGTAAATTCGAAATATTCGTAATTCGAATGTTAAAAATATGTTACAAACAGAAAACAGGCTGAGTAAGATGAAAGATTGGGAGATTCTCTTCAAGGAGGGTCGATTTGTTGGTGGAGATTTTTTGATACTCAAGATTTGGAAAATAGATCCCCTAAAATATCCACGACGAAAATATACTGTCGAAGATCTGAAAATTGGGTTTGCAGTGGGGGTGAAAATTAGTAAACGTGCAGTGAAACGCAATCGAGTGAAGCGACAGATGCGCGAAGTAGTGCGTTTGATGCTCAAGAATGGGTGTGTGAGGCAGGGTTTTATGGTTTCGGTGATTGCAAAGGCTGGTGTGCTCGGCAAAACGTATGAGGCAATTGAAACTGAGGTGACGAGATTGTTTAAACGGGCGGATTTGTATCAGAAATAACATTGAGATACGTGGAGATAAAATAGAGATATAGTTGAGATAATCTGGATGTTTTATGAGTGAAGTTGGCCGAAAATGGGATGTACTTTCTGGAGAAGAGAGAAATGTAGCCGTTAAAAAAATAATAGCTTATTTTAGAGATGAACGGGATGAAGAGATTGGTTTATTGGCTACAGAACAGTTGTTGGATTTTTTTCTAGAAGAAATTGGGCTGAAAATTCAAAATAATACAATGAAGCGAGATAAGAATTGGTTTAAAGAACATTTGGAGTCAACCGAGTTTGATTTTGATGAATTGGCTCAATAAAAATAATTTTTGATAATGTAGTTTTTTGTCTAGATTTAAACAAAATTTTTCATGTTATTTTTTTAATCTGCTGTTCCAATCACGGTGATACCAAACAGCAGATTATCCGCCAGAGGACGGATCAGTCCTTTGGCTGAAACGGATTAAACAGATTGTAACGGATTTGTAAAATGATATTTTATAATTTGGATTTTTTGCTCTATGAAGCGTTTTTTTTACCAATTAATGTATACACCTCGATCTGTGGTGTTATTTTTGATTAAATTATATCAAAAAACCATTTCTCCAGATCATGGAATATTCAAAAATTGTTTTCCGCATGGGTATTGTCCGTATACACCGAGTTGTAGTGAATATGGATATATGATAATTAAAAAAAAAGGCTTGGTTGTGGGAATTCCGAAAGCCTTGTGGCGCATTGTTCGATGTAACCCGTGGACGAAGGGTGGGGTGGATTTACCTTAGACATCACACAATCCCGAGCGAGCCCGCAGGCGACGACGTAAAGTCGCGTGCGACCACGTCGCTATACGCGAGGGATCTTTCGAAGAGTAAGACTTTTATCTGTACACAAACTATTGTATTTTAAATCAAATTCTCCGACAGATCCCTCGTCGTCCTTCCGTTACACTTCAGGACTCGCTCGGGATTTCTATAATTTTATTCCTACTCCCCATCCCCCTGACGATTTTTATTTTTGACTTAGGTACATCGTATTCTTTGCTCAAGAGTTCAACTAACTTTTTATTTGCTTCTCCATCTACTGGTGGTGCGGTGAGTTTTATTTTTAGAGTTCCATCTTCCATTTTACCGACGATTTCGTTTTTGGATGAGCGGGGGAGGACTTTTATGTTTAGCGTAATCATACACAGTTGCCTTAGTTTATGGATACACGGATTTAACGGATGAAACGGGTTTACACTGATCCGTTTTTATTGGTTTAATCAGTTCAATCCGTGTATCCATAAATTTTTGTTTTAAGTATAGCATTCAATAACCGCCTTCGACGATTTTGTCTTTGAGGAAGGCAACTACTTTTTTATTGAGAAGTACATTTTTGATTGAGTCTTGTACTTCCGGTTTTTTGAGATTTTCTAGATATTCCGGATTTTCTTTATATGTATCGCGCATCATGTCCATTTCTTTTTTGATTTCTTCCTTGCTTAGTTTGATATCAAATTCTTGTGCAACTTTGCGAGAGATAAGCGCAGATTTTGCGCGTTTGCTTGCGCGCTCGGTGAAATCTTTTGCTAGATCTTCTTTTTTCTTTTTGATATCACTTAGATATTGATCAATCGTAATGCCGTTTTTTTCTAGATCGTGGCGTAGTTCATTGAACATTCTTTTTTTCTCCGCATCAATCAACACTTCCGGTATTTCATCAAATTTTGATTGTTCAATCAATGTCTCAAAGATTTCTACTTCTACTTTTTCATCAGCTTTGTGGATTGCTTCGTGTTCGAGGTTTGATTGTAAGAGTTCTCGAAGTTTTGCTACACTTTCTTGTCCAAGTGCCTTGGCGAATTCATCCGTTACTTCGGGAAATTCTCTTTTGTAGACATCTTTTACTTTTACTTTAAATGTTCCAGTGTTTCCCGCGAGTTGTTTGTTGTAATATTCTGTTGGAAATGGAAGATCAAATTCTTTTTCATCATCTTTTTTGAGTCCGACAAGCGCGTCATTGAAACCCGGGATATGTTGATTTTCTGACAAATATACTTGATAATCTTTTGCTTGACCACCTTCGAAAGGGATGCCGGCGAGAAGTAAATCCATGTCAATAACAATTTTGTCTTCTTTTGTAGCTTCACCATTTTTTACTACTTCTTTTGCTTGCATTTTGGTCAAGTTTTCAAGTACTTCATTTACTTCTATATCTCCTACTTTTTTTACATCCGGTTTGATTTTGATTTCATCAAGATTTGGGAGAGTAACAGCAGGAAGTAATGCAACAGTCGCGGTATAGACAAAATCATTTCCCGGAGCGGATTTTTCAATTTTTATATCAGGCATCCCGATCGTCTCAATACCCTCTGCTGTTACTGCGTGGTAAAAACTTTCTTGGATAATCGCTTCAAGAGCTTCTTGCATAATACCCATCTCCCCTACTTCACGTTTTACCAAATCATACGGCACTTTGCCTTTGCGGAAGCCTTTGATTGCGACACGGGCTGAGATGCGCTCCGAGGCTTGTTTCATGTGTTTGTCGTATCCTTCGGGTGTTACGGTAATGGTGAGTTCGATTTGAGATTTGTCGAGTTTTTTTGCTGTGTGTGGCATAAAATCTTGTTTATTAGTTTAAAAGTTCGTGTAATATAGACTATTTGATGGAAAAAGTCAACGTGTGGAAATTTAAGGGTTTACAAGGCATACTAGGCTTACCCCGCCCAAGGCGGGTCCGCCTTGGGCGGAGACGCTCACGAGGCTGTGACTTGGTAAACAAAAACCGCCGGGAGGGCAGTTTAACTCATAATGTGGTATGTTGTGGTGTTGGTTTGGTCGTGAGATCCGCTTGTTTGGAGGTCTTTTTGACCTCCAACCTGTAATTATTCACCCCCCGTTTTACTCGTGAACGCAACTCTATCCCCGCCTTTCTCTTACCGAAGAGAAAGGAGACACGTGAAGGTGTGTTTCCCCTCTCTTTTGTAAGAGAGGGGCGAGGGGAGAGTTGCGTTCACGAGCGGATGTCAGTAGATTAAAAAAGATTTCAAAATTTGAGATTATTTAGGAATTATTAAAGCAAGATAGTATAGATTAGGGATTTTGTCAAGGTGGGGTGAGGATATTATAGGGGTGTTAGTAAACACAAAACCACCTCGATTGAGATGGTTTGTGTGGACCCGACGGGAATTGCACCCGCATTACCTGGAGTATCAATCCAGCGTGTTACTGTTACACTACAGGCCCATTGGGTCCGGCAAAATTATATAACAAAAAGAGCCCTTTTGCAAAGACTCTTTCCGTGATACTCCAGTTTTTAGTGCAATCTGTAATGTACAGATAACACGCTAGATATGTATATAATATAACATGTTTTTAACGTTGTGTCAATAACGTAACGTTAGTATAGCTGTGCGTAAAAATTTTTAGCTGAGATGGTTATTTACCATCCTCCCCCACCCCCGCCTCCACCACCCCCGCCGGAGGAACCTCCACCACCGGAACCAGATTTTGGGGAGATTGAGGTCGCTAGTGCAGAGGTGAGTGAATCGAGTTGTGTGTTGAACGAGTCAATGGAAAAGTTGCTTCCGATGGATCCGACAAACCATGCAGGGTGATAATTTTGTACAAACTCAGCACCGTAAATATTTTTCATTGCGTTGATCCATTTGTGTGTCATGCCAAACATGATTGCATATGGTAGTAGCTCTTCGAATAATCCTTCGTTTTCAAAAAAACGTTGTCTGTATTTTTCGGCTGTTTCCATAAAATATTTGAACCCTTTTCCTTTCCATTCGAGCTCGGCGCCATAAGCTGTTTTCTTTGACATGAGTAATCCAAATATAAATATTAATACCGCGGAGCTTGCAAGAGCGAAAAAAGTTGCAATTGTGTGTGGATTGTTTTCAATTACAACGGCAATAGCAATACTGACAAAAAATAATAACATACCAATCACCACCATCTGTGTCTGTAGTGAAAATCCTTTTGGTTCAAAAATCTTTTTTTCGCTTAGGTTTTTTTTCATCGATTTTTGCAGATTAGTGATTGCAGTTGTAAGTGCAGTCGATTGTGTGGACAGAGAAAATTTGTCGTTGTGATTGAATATTGTATTGTAGAGTGTTGTTTCGAATTCCAAGAGATCAGCTTTTTGAGAGCTATTTTTTATCAAGGTAAAATCTTTTTTTTGTTCACCTGATTCAATCGTAATAAATCCCCTGCGTGCGAGATCGATGATTGTCGCAACAATGTGATTGTGCGATAGTTTTCCATTTTGCAAAATCATCCCTAGCTCGAGTGGTTTTAATTTTTCCGGTGCTTCGTATTCCGGGATGATTGTTTTATTGAGGTTTGGATCTTTACCATATTTTCTCCACGTCTTAAAACAAATCAAAAATATGATGAGTGGAATAATCCATCCAATATGTCCACCATATTTTTCAAACACTGTTTCGTGAATTATATATGGGGTAAAAATATTTTTAGGTGTTGTTACAGAAATCGTGATGCCTTCGCGGATACCTAGTGGTCGAGTTGCACGGACTTCAATTGAATCTTCGTCAATCCAGGTGTACGTTGCGATTTGTGAGGTATTGTCTCCGTATAACCCACTGTAGAGATTTACTTCACTTGTGTTTTTGGAAACTCCTGCTGGAAAATTTATCATCGCAGTGAAGGCATCGGTTTCAATATCCCAAAAGTTTCCATTTAAGTTCCAAAAGAATTCATCAAAATCCGGATTATCGGTGCGAATGACATTGTCGATGCTGTAGTTGATTTTGTATTCGTTTTCACCGTATACAGTTTTATTGGCAGAACCAATTTTCCAGGTGATGGTATTTTTATTTGTGATAGTCGAGTGTGGGTGAGGATTATTTGAAAAGTCTGTAATTGAAATTAATTCGATTGGTGTTTTTATGCGTGTGCCGTCAATGTTTAGTGAACTTGGGAGCACTCGAAAAATACCATGTTTGTTCAGTAGATTACCGGCATCTGCAAATATTTCTTCAGCAATCGTTGCGCTTGAATCTGGATGGATATCAATTGTGGTTTTGAAGTTTTCGATGTACCAGTCTGTTGGATTTGTTCTTCGGGCGAATGTTGAGGTTGGAATAAAAATTAGCACGAGTAGAAAAGTCAGCGTGAGGAATTTTTTCATAGTGTTATGTTTAATAATATTTTTCTTGAGTATACTCCATATTTTTTCGCATTGCAAAAGTCTATTGGAACACGGATTTAATAGATTGATTTGTGTTTCATCTGGTTTTTTGAATATAAAAAACACTCTTCATTTCGGAAGAGTGTTTTTAAATTTAGTCCAATCTTCGCTAAAGCTACGACGGACGAAGTAAATTATTTTAATAGACCAATAATCAATAATGCGACAATATTCGCCACTTTGATCATCGGGTTGATGGCAGGGCCGGCAGTATCTTTGTAGGGGTCGCCGACCGTGTCTCCCGTGATGGCAGCCTGATGTGCAAATGAACCTTTGCCGCCGTAGTTGCCTTTTTCAATATATTTTTTTGCATTGTCCCATGCACCACCACCTGTGGTCATAGAAATTGCGACAAATAGTCCAGTGATAATCGTTCCGACAAGTAATCCACCCAATGCAGCGGCACCGAGAAGCCAGCCGACTAAAAATGGAATGACAATAGGGATAAGCGCGGGTAAAATCATTTGACTGATTGCGCCTTTGGTAACGATATCGACACAAGTTGCATAATCGGGTTTTGCGTGTCCTTCCATGATGCCTTTGATTTCACGGAATTGTCTGCGAACCTCTTCCACTACGTGACCTGCAACTTTTCCAACAGACTCCATAAGCATGGCGCCAAACAAATATGGAAGCAATCCCCCAATGAAGAGTCCCGTTAATACTTTTGGATCATCAATTTGAAATAAGGTACTGATACCCGCGTCACTAAGCTTGTGTGTGTAATCTGCGAAAAGTACTAATGCCGCAAGTCCGGCTGAGGCAATCGCATAGCCTTTAGTAACTGCTTTGGTTGTGTTTCCTACTGCGTCAAGCGCGTCAGTAATTTCGCGTACATTACTACCCAATTCACTCATCTCGGCAATACCTCCGGCGTTATCAGTAATTGGGCCATACGCATCGATGGTAATGATAATACCTGCAAGAGATAGCATAGACATTGCAGCGATTGCAATACCGTAGAGGCCAGCAAATGCATAGGCAAGCATCATGGCTCCTACAATGGCAAGCACCGGAAGTGCAGTTGATTTCATCGATATTGATAGACCCATAATAACGTTGGTACCATGCCCGGTTTCACTTGATTTTGCAATTTGTTTGACTGGTTTATATTTAGTAGAGGTGTAATATTCGGTAATCCATACCATCACAGCGGTAAGTATGACACCGATACATGCTGATCCAAACAGATCTATCGTATCAATTTTTAGACTTTCTGCATAAGCAGCGCATGTGAAGTAAAACCCAATAAGTGAAAAAACGCCGCTTGCAATGAGTCCTTTGTAGAGTGCATTCATTATTTTTTTCTTTTTACCAAGTTTGATAAAAAATGTTCCAATGATGGACGCAATGATTGAAATTCCTCCAAGAATAAGTGGAAATAATACTCCCGGTTCATGTCCAAATGCAAGATTACCCAACAACATCGCGGCGACTGCGGTTACGGTATACGTTTCAAACAAATCTGCTGCCATACCGGCGCAGTCTCCCACATTGTCTCCCACATTGTCTGCAATAACGGCTGGATTGCGAGGATCATCTTCGGGAATTCCTTTTTCTACTTTTCCGACCAAGTCTGCTCCGACGTCTGCTGCTTTGGTAAAAATACCCCCACCGATGCGTGCAAAAATAGAAATGAGACTGCCTCCAAACGCAAGTCCAATAAGTGCGTTGACATCTTTGAAAATAAAATAAAATCCAGAGACTCCCAGAAGTCCGAGGCCTACGACAAGTAAACCAGTGATAGAACCACCTTTTACCGCGACATTAAGAGCTTGTTCAAGACCTTTAGTTGCGGCTTGCGTGGTTTTTACATTTGCTTTGACTGCGATCGTCATACCGACATAACCTGCGATTCCAGAGAGGACTGACCCGATAAGAAAGCCAAGCGCGGTATTCCAGTCAATGGTAAGACCAAGGAGAAAAAATACTACGACTGCCACATAGGCAATCGTCTTGTATTGGCGGCCTAAATATGCCTGAGCCCCTTCTTGTATCGCGCGTGCAATATTTTGCATGCGTTCACTTCCTGAAGGTTGTTTGTTGATCCAACCAATGAGGATCACGCCGTACACGATCGCAACGATCGCAGGTACGAGTATGAGTGCTAGAACCATATTATAGAGATAGATTAAGCCACCTTATTATGGGTGGATGCTAAATAATGAATATATAAAATACGCATAAAGTATAGGTGATTTTGAGGGTTTCGTCAATGCGTAGGGCTTTGTGTGGTCGAGGTATGTCCTTTCTTTATATTTGGAAAAACAGTATACTTTGATTTGAAAGTTCGTAAGCAGATTAAGCACTTGCCTATTTTGCTTAATCTGCTTATTACTATGACAAATTTTATAAAAAATCCAAAAAAGTCATTTCAAGACAAGGTCTTTTATGTCGTCAGACAAATCCCCAAAGGAAAGACCCTTGCCTATAAACAAGTAGCCAAACTCGCAGGTAGTCCAAAGGCATTTCGAGCTGTTGGGAATATTCTCAACAAAAATTATGATCCCGCTATCCCCTGTCATCGGGTGGTGCGATCGGATGGTAAGGTGGGCGGGTATAATAGAGGAGTTGAGAAGAAAAAGAAACTGCTGGAGGAGGAGAAAAAAGAGAGTTGAAGTTTCGTTGCAGTGTGCTTTGTGATACAATGTTGTAAAGATGTTCTTTGGTATCTATAAAATTTGTTGAATTAAAATAGTTTTATCTTAGGAAAGATTCCTCGCTACGCTCGGAATGACAAAAAACCTATGCCTAAAAAAACCTTCATCATCATCGACGGCAATGCCATCATCCATCGTGCCTACCATGCAATCCCTCCGCTTACTGTAAAGGATGGGACGATGGTGCACGCAGTATATGGCTTCACCTCGATGTTGCTCAAAATGTTGCATGACCTCAAACCGGATTATATGGCGGTGAGTTTTGATGTGGCGGGTGGAACATTTCGTGATGACATATATACGGAATATAAAGCAACTCGTGTGAAGGCGGATCAGGCACTCTATGATCAGATTCCACTCGTCCATCAGATGGTCGAGGCTTTTGGTATTCCGATTTATGAAAAAGAGGGGTTTGAGGCGGATGATGTGATTGGAACGATTACCAAGGAACAAGGAATAAAGAATAAGGAACAAGTGACTTCGATTATTGTTTCGGGGGATCAGGATTTATTACAGTTGGTGCAGGATGATAACGTTGAGGTGTATTTGCTCAAAAAAGGGATGTCTGATTTTCAGTTGTACAATGAGACTGCGGTAAAAGAAAAATTTGGATTTGGTCCGGAGCGGATGGTAGATTATAAGGCATTGCGAGGAGATACCTCGGACAATATTCCAGGTGTCCCAGGTATTGGTGAAAAAGGTGCGAAAGAATTGATTGAAAAGATTGGGGGAATTGAGGAAATATATAGTGGAATTAAAAATGAAAAATTAATAATGAACAATGGGATAAAACCTGGTGTAGTAAAAAAATTAATTGAGGGAGTACAGAGTGCAAAGATGAGTAAGGAACTTGCGACGATTCGGCAGGATGTGCCGGATCTTGAGTTTGATTTGGAAAAATGTAAAATAGGTGAGTTTGATCGAGAAAAAATCACTGAGTTATTTCGAAAGTTTGAATTTTATTCATTGATCAAGCGTTTGCCAGGGACACCTCAAGATGAATCAACAGAAACAACCAAAAAAACAAAGACATCATCGACACATCAGTCATTGATTATTGCTGACAAAAAAACATTGCCAGATATTTTGGAAAGTTTGAAACAAGAACCGATTATTGCGTGTAAAGAAATTTTGAGTGGAGACAATGTCCTTGCAAGTGATTTGCTCGGTCTTCTTGTCGCAACTTCTACACATAGTTATTATATAGAAAAACCAAATGCACAAGTATTAGCATTGTTTGAAGACGAACAAAAAATAATTGTTGCACATGATATAAAACGATTGATAAAAGTGGTCAAGTGGTTGGGTGGTCACGTGAATGCACATCTATTTGACATCATGATCGCGTCCTACATCATCAACTCAAGCACTCGTGCCCATGATCTCAAAAGTATTGTACTTCGAGAATTGGGGGCAGAGTTGCCCGCAGGGTCTGACCAGATTACATTATTTGGTGTCGATCCCAAGATTGCCTCAAAAGAATTGCGTATGATATTTGATGTGTATCAAATTTATCGTAAAAAATTGAAAGACCAAAATGATCTTAGATTATTTGAAGATATTGAAATGGGACTTGTGCCAGTGCTTGCAGATATGGAAGTAAATGGTATTGCAGTTGATCTTGATTTGCTCAAAAATCTTTCAGTCGAGGTTACTTCAGAAATCTCGACTTTAGAAAAAAAGATTTGGAAAGAAGCAGGAGAGGAGTTCAACGTTGCCTCGTCTGTACAATTGAGAGATGTGTTGTTTGACAAATTGGGTATGCCGACGCAAAGTATCAAAAAAGGAAAGACAGGCTATTCTACCTCTGCGTCCGAACTTGAAAAATTGCATGGTGAGGGTGATATTATTGAATATATCGAGCAATATCGTGAGCTTGAAAAATTGCGCAATACATATATCGATGTGTTACCAACTTTGATCAACAAAAAGACTGGTCGGATTCATACGACCTACAACCAAGCGGTCGCGTCGACCGGGCGTCTCTCGAGTTCTGATCCAAATTTACAAAATATTCCAATCCGAACAGAGCTTGGTAAAAAAGTACGCGATGCATTCATATCTGAACCGGGTAATGTGCTTATTACTGCAGATTATTCTCAGATTGAACTTCG
>JACPGR010000036.1 GCA_016182415.1 Candidatus Magasanikiibacteriota bacterium | reverse complement strand
TGTAACTACTCACCACCCTATGTCCGGTGAACGCAACTCTATCCCCGCCTTTCTCTTACCGAAGAGAAAGGAGACACGTGAACGTGTGTTTCCCCTCTCGTCGGTAAGAGAGGGGCGAGGGGAGAGTTGCGTTCACGAGTAAAGCAGGGTGAGCAGTTACAAAAGTTACTACTTTCTGTACATAAAATGTCTGCTTTACTAACTTAATGGAATGTTCTGTCTATAGGAGACTGAGACTGGTAATATAGAATTTAAAAACCATCGTTGTTCGATGGTTTTTTTGTGTAACATATATTGTAACTACTCACCACCCTATGTCCGGTGAACGCAACTCTATCCCCGCCTTTCTCTTACCGAAGAGAAAGGAGACACGTGAACGTGTGTTTCCCCTCTCTTCGGTAAGAGAGGGGCGAGGGGAGAGTTGCGTTCACGAGTAAAGCAGGGTGAGTAGTTACCATATATTTTATTACGTATGCCGTATATACAGTTCTGCCCATCGAACACAGGCCTCTCTGTCTTTTGGGGATAATTTTTTGTAGATTTCATGTGCAAAATTTGCCATGTCCCGCTCTGACTGCGCAGTCGAAATTTGTTCTAATAATTTGGGGTCAAGGGCTTGTGTGAGTATGTCATATACTTTTGGGTCAAACAAGTTTACTCCTTCATAATGTGCCCGTTTCATTCCGTGCCAGACGGTTTGCCTGGAAACTCCCGTGGTGAGACTTACTATTCCCGAAAATATTTCTACCATATCCATGGTGGCAGGATAGATACCAAAATTTTGTTTTGTCTTTTGTACCTCAAAAAATTTTGTTATGTCATGTGGAGCTGCAAAATCAGGATTACGACGGAGATACTCAACAAATTTTTCTTGCGCACTTTTTTCAACAATTCCCTCTTCAAGCAGTTCAAATACTCTATGCGCAGTAAAACTTTCCCCGACTAGTTTGTAGGTTCGGGTATCTATGCCGGTTTTTTGTGTGACGCCATAGGTAGAAAGAGATTCTTCAGCCCTATCGCCGTAGGCTTCAATAACTCCTGTATGTTCCACAAGACCTGTGGCATGTGTTTGTTCATGGCACAGTAAGCGGAGTAGAAATAGCTTGTAGGGAATACCCCAACGCTCTGCCAATTGTGTCAGTGCCTGGCTATCAAGCAAAATAATATTACCCACATATTTGTATTCACCACCTTTTCCGACTTCTCCTTCTCCTGTTGGTAGGCCGTGAGAAGTCGTCTTGATCGCATCTTTTTCCAAAAAATTAAGATCATTTTTTGTGACGCCCGCACGACGAGCATCTTCAAAAAATATATTTTTCAAACTTTCAAAATCAATATCGTTGAGTGCCGCTTCACTTTTTGGATCCATGTGTTCATCCGTTTCATATTGTGCTTGATTGAGTGTATCAAACTCACGGTATACGGAAGGTTCTACAGGCTCTCCCGCACCGGTAAAAAATCGTCTGGGCATAATTGGTACTTAGGTAATAAAATATCCTTCCCGCTTAATCTGTCTCAACATGGGAGAATCAATACTGTCCATTATTACAGACTTTATTTCTTTTTTCTGTATGATTGATAGTGAGGGTTTTAGACATAATTTAGTATTGATCCAATTTTTTTGCCAACATTTTTATTTGTTTTTTCAGCTTTCGAATATCTACTGTAGCTACAATCCAGGTTTCTGTGAGATCAACTGAAGCATATTCATGAATGAGGATATCTCGCATGCCGGCAATTTCCTTCCATGGTATTTGTGGTGCTCTTGTCTTCACGAGTGGTGGCAGTCGTTTGACAATTTCACCAATGATTTCGATATTTCGGATTACTGCCGCTTGTGTTTTCTTGTCTGTAAAAAAAGAGGTCTGTGTGTAGCCCTCAATAAACGACTCAATATCGGCAATGCAATCGAGTATTTCCTCGAGATATACGCTAACATCAGCTTTTTGTTTCATATAATTTTAGTATTCTCATTAGGAGAGAAGCGGTTTTAATTCCTTCATGATATAGGATTTCAATCTTGGGTATACAGAATCATAGGTGACGAGATCAACTTTTTTCCCCATACTCTGTTCAAGATTGATTTTTAGTCCGGCATGATCGAGAAGACTTTTGCGTCCCTTGAATTCAAAGACAATATCAATGTCGCTTTTTTTTGTTGCTTCTTGT